>NZ_POYR01000029.1:0-17575 GCF_002912425.1 Campylobacter concisus | reverse complement strand
TTTATTAAAGTAGCCATGCAAGATGGGCTTTTTTAATAAAAACTTAAGTTTATTAAAAATAAAAATAATTAGACTAAATTATTTTTGTGATCTGTAAAATATATTTTAGTAGATTTTTAAAATGAAAATATAACAAATAATGTTTGGAAGTAATAAATTAGATGATTATGCAATAAACTTAGTAGAGCCTCTACGTTTAAAACATATCTAGACTTTGAGTTTTTTCCTTACATACATCACTTACATGGTGATGTATGCTGGTTTTTTTGGAGTATTCACGCTCCTCTATAAATTCTCTACATATTCTTGTAGCATCTTGTGCTCTATCTGTAAGCTCTCGTATGCTTCTCTCAAATTTTGGAATTTTTCTTCTGAATTTTTTAATTTTTCTTCCAAGCAAGATATTGAACTCTCGTACATATCTCTTTGTTGCTGCAAAGATTCCGTTAAGGCGTCGTTGCAATCTTTGTTCAAGCTCTTGACTTTCTTTGTTAGCGCTGTCACATTTGTCCGTAATATCACAAGCTCCTTCTCGCAGTCTTGTTGCAAATTCATTATTTCTAATTCGTGTCTGTTCCTTTCGTCTTCGATCATCTTGGTCAAGCGCTCGTTCTCTTCTAGCAATGCTTTCTCTAATGCTGTCATCCTCTACTCCATTTTCATTAATATAAATTTCCTGCTCTCGTTTTCTATTATCTCTTCGTCTTTTGGAATCGATATGTAATACTCCCTCTGGGTCTTGTCTGCAGTAGGTCGGCTGTATCTCCATTGTTTTGGTATCATCCAAACCATTTCGTTCTCCAACTTCTTCTCTTTTATCATCCAGCCAGCCACTGCTCCCAATACTAGTGCGATAGCCGCTGATAGCGAGATTATCACTAATCTGTCCTTGTGATGCAAGGATATTGTTTTTTGAAGTTCTTTTGATATATCTTTCTTGATTAAATCTATCTCTTTTAGCAATAAGCTCCTCAAGTTTTCGCCTATTTTCTCTGCACTCTGCTTGTGTGTTTCTATGATGAAATTCTCTAATTCTTCTGCTTGAGCTTTCGCTAAGCTCCCCAAGTCTTCGAGTACTTGTGAAGTCTGCATCGTATATTCCTCCTTGTAGACGATTTTTTGTTTTTTTAGTAGGCAGTATGATTGTTATACCTTTTTTATTGATTCTGGTTATTTCGATACCACTTTGTGTAAGAAGTTCAATCATGTGATCTCTATTTTTAATATAGCCTTGCTTAACCAGATCGTGCAGCTTTTGGTCTAGCTCTTCCAAATTTTTATAATGATTGATGTTTTTCTTGCTAGATAATATAGTTTGCTCTTTTGCTGGATCATCTGGACTTGATAGTCCATACTCATCGTTAATAATCCTTTTAATTAGATCGATTCTAGTTTGATCATATTTGGCAAAATAAGGATTAAATGACCTGTCTGTTTCAAGATCTATCTTAGGGATAAGGAAATTTAACTCAAGCCGTCCATCCTTGTCCGAATGCTCTACCCATAATACATTTGTACGTTCAAGCATATATTCACCCAAAAGAGCACGTTCAAAATCCTTAATGATTTTTAGTTTTTGCTCTTCAGTCAAAAAGTCATACTTCTCTTCAAATGATAAAACACCAAAGCAGGTCTTTTGTTTATAGGTGATGCCTTTTATAATAGCTCTAGTTAAATTTTCATCACCTTTTATAACTCTTGCTGTTCCAGCAGCCTTTCTCTCATTTAAAAGATAATTTATGCTCCCAAGGCCACCACCAGTATAAGTACGAAGAAATTTAACTAGCATCATTAGTGCCTTTATTTGTATTGATGCAATGTAAATCAAGCGACATATTATTTACCCAATGCTTCATATACTTTATGTAAGACATCATTATCGTCCGCTATGATCTCAATACCAACTCTATCTAGGCTTTGCCCACTATTTAGTTTGGCGGCTATTTGGTTTATGTTTTGTCCATGTCTAGATAGTTCAGCTAAAAGCTCTCTCATAATTGGTGCATAAATCTGCTTAGACAACATAGCTCTTAGGGCAAATTTTGAGAAAGTTAAGCCACTTTCTTGTAATTTATCATTAATTACCAACCATTCTGCATTACTTAGCCTAAGTCTTTTAGTTATGACTTTGGTTACCTTGCGTTTTTTTATCTTTTCAGAACTCACGTAAATTTACTCCTAATCCAAGAAGAAGCCACTCAAAAATCCTATGTCATAAAATTTTTGGCAGACTTGCTCTTTAAATATCTTTTAAGGTTATTTTATAAAATTTCACAGCCTAAAACAAGGAATTAGGTAGGCTTCAGGCCGCTAAAATGCGTGTTTTTTAAAAATACTATGAAATATATAATATAATTTTTATAGCCTTTAGATTGTCTCTTAGAAATTTAGTCTAGTATGAAATTAAAATGGTAAAAATAATAAAAATATAGGGGTTGCGCTCATCATAAAAGAGCACTACAAGTTAGTCAAATTTATTCATTGATAGTTAAAGATAAGAGACTTAATGCTTAGTTAAATTTATCCTTTAGCATCTCATATACTTCGTTATTCTCTCTTTTGCCGACAACTAGCACTAATACTACGATCTCATCATCTTTAACTTGATATGCCAAGCGGTAGCCGACATCTCTTAGCTTGATCTTATAGACATCTTCATAGCCTCGTAGCTTGTCCTTGGCAACCTTTGGGTTTTCTAGACGCTCACTTAGCTTCTTTTTAAACTGCACCTTTATGCTATTGTCAAGCTTTTGCCACTCTTTTAAAGCACTTGGTAAGAACTCTAACTCATAGCTCATCTAGACTTACTTTTACTGGTTTTTCACCACTTGCTAAAGCAGCGTCTACTGCTTTGCTTAGATGATACTCTTCTATTATCTCTGCCATTTTTTCATAGACAGAGCTGGGTACTAGATAGGCACTAGGGACATTGTGGTTTAGTATAGCTACAACATTATCTCCAGCTTGTTTTAAAATTTGAGCTGGAGACTTTTTTAGCTCGCTTATGCTAGCTGTAAAATTTGCTTGTATGGTTTGCATTTTTATCCTTTATTTAATACCTAAGATAATACTAAAAATTATAAAAACAGCCCAAAATTTTATAAATTCTATTTACCTTCTGGATCTAGCCCGTTTAGGATGTAGCCAACCTCTTTGTCGCTTAGGTCGTAGTGTAAAAATTCTTTATAAAATTTCTTTGTCTCAGCTTCTATTGAATAAATTCTTGCCATCAGCCATATGAAGCACTTTTGGTCTATCTGACGCAGCGATTTTTCAGTTTTGCTTAGCCTAATACCAATTTTAAAAAGAAAACAGTGTTTTAAGTGTATAAATTTACTTCACAAAAAACTCTTGTGCTAGCTTTTTATCTTCAGGTTTGATGATAAATTTCTCATTAGCGATACTAACTTCAAATTCATCATCTTGGCTAGCTCTTGTATATGCTAGCGCGAGCCTTGCGGCAAGCTCTTTATCGGCATTGCTAGCGTTTTTACTTATAAAACTAACAGCTCCCACGATGTCGTCGCTCTCTTTAAATTTAACCTGCTCAAATTTATCATTTGGGTGAGTTAAAAGTGCGTTATTGTCGCTCTCATCACGTCCTATTATCATTTTTGCGCCTTCAAGCAAGCGCAGATGCCTACCAAGCTTTAGCCACACGACATCGATATCTCGCATCTCTTTGTCAAATTTCAAGTAGTCTTTTATCTTGACTGCAAAGCTCTCGATCGTTAGCAAACACCCACCTCCTGGCGTTGCAAAGTCCTCAAAGCCAAATTCCTTCGCCAAAGCAAGCTGCGGCTTTCTATCGCGCCCACTTATGTCAAGTAGCTTCTCCCTATCGACCCAGCCCTCGCGCTCTGGCTTAGTTGGTGGCAAGAGCTTAGCGCACATCGGACGAAGCACTAGATCATCCTCATCATCAGCTAAGCGCTTAACCTGAAAAAGTGCATCTCTACGCTGACTCATCGGCCTTTGACCCACGACTTCACCTGTGATTATAAAATTTGCATTTTCGCTTTTTAGCATATTTAAAGCGGTTTTAAACATATATCCGTGGCAGTCGATGCAAGGGTTAAACTGCTTGCCGTAGCCGTATTTTGGGTTAAAAAGCACGTCACGAAGATACTCGTTTCTCATATCAACCACCTTTAGGCTAGCCCCAGCCAAGGCTGCACGGCGCCTTAAAACTTCGTGCTTCTCCTCATCCACGCCAAATCCAGTATCCATATAAAGTGCGACCACTTCGATACCTTGATCGCTTATTATTTTCATAGAGAGCATGCTATCAAGCCCTCCGCTAAACAAAGCTAAAGCCTTCATTTTTGTCCTGAAAGTAAAATTTAAAGCCTAAATTTACTAAATCTAGGCTTTTATGAAGTTTATTTAGCAGCGTTAATTATGATTTTTTTGATCACTTCGCTTGCGGCTTTTAGGCTGCTAACTGGCAAGTACTCGAAGACGGAGTGAAAGTTATTTCCCCCTGTGAATAAATTTAGCGTTGGCACACCCTTTGCAGAGATCGCAGAACCGTCATATCCGCCTCTCATCGGCTTTATGTTTGGCGTGATATTTAGCTCGCTAAAGGCATCTTTTGCTAGTTTTATAGGCAGTGAGTTTTCGTCTTTTAAGAACTTAAAGACGTTTTCATAGCGTGTTTTTAGCGTGATCTCACAGCACTGCCCATAAATTTTGTTAAAAGAATTTGCCATCTCGCTTAAAAACTCAAGTCTTTTTTGAAATTTCGCCTCGTCAAATTCTCTTATGTCGATCTTGAGCGTCGTTTTTGCGCTGTTTCCGCTAAGCTCTTTCACCCAGAAATAGCCCTCTTTGCCCTCGGTGCACTCTGGTACTTCGCCACCTGGCAAGAGCGAGATAAATTTATGCGCAAGAAGTAGCGAATTTACTAGCTTGCCCTTTGCATTCATCGGATGAGCCGAAACACCTTTAAAGACTATCGTACAGTCAGCTGCGTTCCAGTTTTCGTATATTAGCTCGCCTATCTCGCAGCAGTCTAAGCAGTAGCCAAAGTTGGCTCCCAGCAAATTTACATCAAGCGCCTTTGCGCCAAGCAAGCCCTGCTCCTCATCAGGCACGAAGCAGATCACGATCTTGCCGTGCTTTACGTCAGGATTTTGCATGAAAAAGCTAGCCATATTTACGATACTAGCGATCGCCGCCTTATCGTCAGCGCCAAGCAAGCTAGTGCCGTCAGTCACCACTATGTCGTCACCAACGTATTTTTTAAGCTCTGGATTGTCGCTAAATTTAAGGTAAATTCCCTGCTCTTCGTTTAGGCAGATGTCGCCGCCTGTGTATTTTACTATCTTGGCTTTTGTGTCGTTTTTTTGCTCGCTACTTGTATCTAAGTGCGCAAAAAAGGCAATACTTGGGGCGTTTTCGCAGTTTGCAGGGATCTTTGCTATCAAGATAGCACTATCTTGCAAGATGATATCTTTTATACCAAGCGAGCTAAGCTAATCTTTTAGAAATTTGGCTAGCTCATACTCGGTTGGATTAGAAGGCATAATGCCTTTTAATCCATTCTCTTTATTTGTTGTTGTGTTAAATTTCGTATAGTTTATAAATCTCTCTACGATATCCATCTTTCATCCTTAGATGACGAAAAATGCGATCGCCACAACAGAGAGAAACATACCTAAAAATGTCCTTTTTGCAAGCTCGACTGGGCTAACCATAGCAATACCTGCACAAACGATAGCAGCTCCAGCGATCGGAGAAGCTGAACGTCCAAGTGAGCCTGCGATTGCCGCAGCCATACCAAGCTTATCTTGCTCAAAGCCAAGAGCAGCAGCGTTTGTTGTGACAGCTTCGTTAAATGCAAATGTAGCAGCATCGCCTGAACCTGTAACTATACCCATGATAAATGGCACAAATGTTCCGCCAAATTTAACGTAGCTTTGATCAGTTTTAAGCCATGCAATGACCACATCAACGGCGCCACACGCCTTTAGACCAGCGACGAAGACGCCAGCTGCGATGATGATACCGATAACATCAGCGTAAGCGTGACCCATGCCATTAAAGAACTCTTTTGTGATCTTTTGTGGGTTTGTAAGCGTAGCAAAGATAGCTATGATAGCGCCAAGTATCATCGCCTCAGCAACGCCCATCTTTGTCCATGCCAAAAAGCTGTAGTCTTTTGCTAGGCTAGTTCCGCCGATAACCAAGATGACAAGTGGGACAAGTGGCATAAGAGCGTAGATCAAATTTACTTTAAACGCTGACTTCTCTTCGCTAGCAGCGCCATTTTCAAGAGTGAAGTTTATACCTTTTTGATAGTCTTTAAATAATATTGCGACAATAGTTAGCATGACAACTACGATAGCAAGAGCTGTAAATGCGCTAGGAATTTGCACTTTTATGATGTCTTGAACTGTATAGTTTGCAACTGTCTTTTTAACAAGGTCAGCCACATATATGTTGTGCGCAGAGCCTGGGCTTAGGACTGAGCCAAATGTGCCTGCAAAAACAGCCGCACCAGCCATCGCAGGGCGAACGCCTGAAGCCATAAGAAGCGGTATAAGTGTCGCACCAACAGCAGCCGAGCAGCCAGCAGCTGAAGGGATAGCGATATTTATAAAGTAAGTTAGCACGGTTGTTACAGGGATTAGTATAAATCCCACGTTTTTAAGTGGCTTTGTAAGAAGCGCGACAAGGTGCTTATCGCACATTGTGTATTTCATAACAAAAGCAAAACCCATACTGGCACAAATAGCCTTTATAAGCCCTGCTTTAGTCATATAGTCAGTAAAAGCACTTAGTGCCCCCATCGGTTTTAGTGCGATTAAACAAAGCACCAAACCAACACCTATTAGCACCGTTCTTGTCTCTTTTTTTAAGACTAGAAGTGCTACAACTGCAACGATGCCAAGAATGGCAGCAATTAGCTTGAATGATTCCATACCTCTCTCCTTGTTTAGATTTTAAATTTAGTTCCAACTTCTATTTTTTCTATCTCTTTTTGATACTCAAATTTTAAAATTTCACTATGTCCTATGACCTCAGTTTCACTATCCTCTATAAGCAAAGCCGTGCCCTCAGGCAGTGCGTAGATAGTCTCTTTTGGATTTGCTATTAAAAATTCCTCTAGCCTCTCCTCCCTACTCTCGCCGTTATGACCTGCTAGTTTGCCACTTATAAAGTGCGGATTGATCTGATATGGGAAGATATTTAGGCTATCAAATGACTTTGGCATGATGATAGGCATATCATTTGTCGTCATCATCGTCTTGCCAGCGATATTTGCGCCTGCTGACCAGCCAAAGTATTTTGCGCCATTTGCCACAGCCTCTTTTATAGGCTCAATCAAATTTAGCTTATAAAGCGTGTAAAGAAGCATAAAGGTATTACCACCGCCAACTGCGATACTGTTAGCGTTTTTGATAGCTGAAATTTTATCCTCGTAGTGGTGGATCGACTTTATATTTTTATTTTTTAGGCGGTCTATAACCTTTTGCTCGTATTCGTCATTACTTCGTCTGACTCCAGCGTAAGGGATAAATAAAATCTCCTCCTTGCCACTCTCACCCAAAAAGTCCTTAACCCAGTTTTTGCAGTGTCTCAAGTAGCCAGTATCTTGGTAGCTTGAAGCGCTGATTAGTAAAGCATTTTTCATTTTTTCACTCCATTTAGTTTGTAAGCAGCCCTTAGATAGATATCAACCCCAGCGACCAAGCACTCCTCGTCAAAGTCAAATTTGCTGTTGTGATGGCCTGCTTTTAAATTTGTACCGATCATCATATATCCACTCTTTGCGCCCCTATCTTGCAAAGCTCTCATAAAGTGAGCGAAGTCCTCGCAAGCGCCAAAGTCAAGCTCTTTAACGATCTTATCGTCATCTATAAATGGACTCTCTTTTGCTGCTTCATAGAAAATTTCAGTCACCTCTTTGTCGCTATTTGCTCCGCTTGTGCCCCCTGTCATCACGACCTTGCTCTCGACATCATAAATTTCACTCACACCTTTTACGATATCCATACATTTTTTATACATAAACTCATTTAAATTTGTATCCTCGCCCCTTGTTTCGCAGGCTAGATAGCCATTTGGTGCGATGACATTTCTGCCCTCACCTGCTCTTAAAACACCCACATTTATCCTAGTCACACCCTTTGCGTGCCTTGTGATGCCATGCATATTTAGAGCCATTTGAGCAGCGGCTAAAAGGGCGTTTGCTCCCTCCTGCGGCGCTCCTGCTGCGTGAGCTGAGCGACCAGTGATATGCACGTCAAATTTAGAAGTTGCAAGCAGTTTGTTTGTGCCACAAACTATGCCCCCATTTGTTTCTGCTTGAAAGCCGATGTGTCCGCCAAGTAGGTACTCAACCCCATCAAGCACCCCAGCAGCCTCCATCGCCACAGCGCCTCTTGTGCCCTCTTCTGCTGTTTGAAATATAAATTTAAATTTGCCATTAAAATCATCTAAATTTTTAGCGATCAGCTTTGCAAGCGCTAGACCCATCGCCATGTGTCCATCGTGCCCACAAGCGTGCGTGATGCCAGCGATATCTGAGCCAAAGCCCTCTTTGCAAGGTCTATGAGCAGCCTCTGCGCTCTCTGTCACATCAACGCTATCTATGTCAAATCTAAATGCGCTAAATTTACCAGGCCTTTTTGTGTCGATGAAGGCTGTTAGGCCAGTTAGGCCATCTTTCATGCATTCAAGGTATTTTGCCTCGTCAGGATTTAAAAGGCTTTTTGCCCGCTCGATCGCCTTTTGGCACTGCTCTTTGCTGCCAACTCCAAGCCTTGCATCGCTCTTTACGACCTCTTCGCCAAGCTTCACCTCATATCCTAGCTCGCTAAGCCTTTTTGCCAAAACCGCAGTCGTAAAAAAAGTAAACCAGCCAGTTTCTGGGTGCGAGTGAAAGTATCTGCGATCTTTGATCATATCCTCTTTTAAAGATAGTGCTAAATTTGCTATTTTGTCCATGACTACTCCTCGTTTGAAAGTCTTATTAGCGCATTTGTTAAAATTTTAGTTGCGGCTACGGCGTCTTTGAAATTTATCGCCTCTTTAGTGTTGTGACTGATACCATCCACGCAAGGGATAAAGAGCATGCCAACGCTACTTGCTAGCTTTGTTAAATTCATCGCATCATGCCCAGCCCCACTTGGCAATGTAAGCGTTTTTATGCCAAGCTTTTTGGCTTCATCTTCAAGTAAATTTATGGCGTGTTTGCTTAGTTTTACTGGCTCGTCGCTACTTAGCTCTCTTATCTCGTAGCCAAATTTAAGCTCACGGCTTAGCTCACCCACAAAATTTCTAAGCTCTAAATTTAGCTCCTCTAAGCTTGCCTTATCGATATCTCTTAGATCAACGCCAAGCCTTGCCTCGCCTGGCACGACATTTAAAACGCCTGGCTTTGCATGCACGTAGCCAACGGTTGCGACGGCTGTTTTTTTGTTTTTGGCAAATTTATTGGCTGCGATTATGGTGTGTGAAGCGGCAAGCAGGGCGTCACTACGCATATTCATCGGAGTTGCGCCGCTGTGATCGGCCTTGCCCTGTATTGTGATCTCAAATCTAATAGGAGCTGCGATCCCGCTTACTACGCCAACGCTTATGCCGCTTCTCTCAAGCACTGGACCTTGCTCGATGTGAAGCTCAAGATAGGCGTGTAGGGAGTTTTCTTTTAGTATGGCTTCATCTAAATTTTGTGGTTTAAACCCAGCTGCACTCATCGCCTCAAAAAGTGAAATTCCATCTTCATCTTTTAGCTCATGAAGTCTTTGCTGGCTTAGTTTGCCGCTTATTATCTTGCTGCCGATAGTGGCTGTCTTAAAGCGGCTTGACTCCTCACAGCTAAAATTTATGAGCCAAAGTGGGCGCTTTAGCTTGATGCCAGCCTCTTTTATCGCAGTTAGCGCCTCAAGCCCAGCCATAACTCCAAGTGTGCCGTCATAAAAGCCGCCATTTGGCACGCTATCTATGTGAGAGCCCACGCAAACTGGCTTCGCGTCCGCCTCGCAGCCATCATCATATATGGCGTAGATGTTGCCGACATTGTCAATTTTAAGTTTAAAGCCATTTTTTTCTATCAAATTTATAAGAAATTTTCTTGCTTCAAGGTCCTCTTTACTAAAAGCTAGCCTTGTTAGCCCACCACCTTTTAGCGCTCCAAACTCGCTTATAGCGTTAAAATTTCTCTCAAATCTTTTAGCGTCTATCATCATAAATCCTTAAAATATAAAGCTAATCTTAAAAAGATTTATTACTTTAAGTATTTTACATTTTGTTTTATGATTTGAAGCTGAAAAAGTGTGAGTTTTTAAATTTTATAAAGCTGAGTCTTGAGATCTTTGATGATAAATAGCAGTTTTTCTAAAATTTCTATCTTATTTGGGTTGTCTGAGCCTTTTAAAATTTGCTGTTCGTTCTCATAAAAGGCGATTTGCATATTTAAAATAGCCTTTTGCAAAGTGGTTGCATCGGTGATCTCATGGATATTTTCGTCCATTAAAATTTCTCTAACCATCTGCTCATCGCTCACGTCGTATCTATAAAGGATGGCGTTTAGATACTCAGGATGCTTTATAAAGTATCTAGCTCCAAGCTTTGAGAGTATCTCATCTCTGTAGTTTGGGTTATTTAGCATGGTTTTAAAAAGTGCAAACTCAAGCGGGTCTTTGTTCATCACAGCTGGCACCTCATCCACCATGACAGAGTTGCTAAATTCATCTTTATCTTTTTTTCTAAATTCTCTTTTAAATTTAGCTTCATTTTTTGACTTCTGCTTTAGCCCAAACCTATCTGCCACGCTTTGTGGAGTGAGGTTAAATCTTGCCGCTACCTCAGTCACATACGAGCTTGCTATCTCCTCTCCAAGCTCGTCCATATAGGCTTTTATCTCGCTTAGGCAGTTATCTCTTTGCACTGAGCGCGTGATGTCATACTTTTGCATGATCTTTTCTATATAAAATTTCACCGCATCCTCGCCTGAGCCAAAGAGCTCATTAAGCTCCTTTATCTTGCCTGCAAAGACCATATCAGCAGGATCTGCGCCGTTACTTATGATGACTACTTTTGTATCTATCTTATTTATGCTTAGCAGGTGAGCCGACTTTATGGCTGCATTTATGCCAGCGCCATCTCCGTCAAAGCAAAGCACTACGCTTATCTCGCCCCTTTTTAAAAGCGGCAAGTGACTTGTAGTAAGCGCCGTTCCAAGCACTGCAACAGCGTTTGTAAAGCCAGCGTAGTGAAGCATGATGACATCAAGATAGCCCTCAGTTATTATTATCTGATTTTTCTCAAAGATGCTTTGTCTAGCAAGGTGGTAGCCATAGAGCAGCTTTGACTTGTCAAATACCGCACTTTGAGGAGAATTTACATATTTTGCAGGGTGATCTGAGATCGTTCTACCACCAAAGCCAACTAGCCTTGTAGTGTGCGAGTAGATGGGAAATGTTACGCGCTCGATGAAACTAGCGTAAATTCCCTTCTCATTTTGCTTTACGATGCCAACTTCAAGCGCCTCTTTAGGCTCTATGTTTTCATTTTGTAAAAGCCTAATGGTGCTTTTACTATCCCCAGCCCAGCCAAGCTCAAATTTCTCGATCATCGCGTCATTTATACCGCGCGACTTGATATATCTAATGGCTGCTTCGTTTTTATAAAATTCACTTCTATAAAAGGCATTTACCTTTTCTAAAATGTGCTTATTTTCTTTTTGCGTTGGCACCTTGTCGTTTGTGTATTCAAGGCTGAAATTTGAAATTTGAGCGATCTTTTCTATCGCCTCTGGGTATGTCAGCTTTTCATAATCCATCACAAATTTAACCGCATCTCCACCAGCCTTACAGGCAAAGCAGTGATACATCTGCTTGTTTTGATTTATGCTCATGCTTGGGTTTTTGTCGTCGTGAAACGGACATACGCACTTGTAGCTTGAGCCCATCTTTTTAACAGGGATATACTGCTCGATGATATTAACAATGTCTATTTGGTTTTTTAACTTTTCAATGGATTTTGGATCTATCATAAGCAAAATTATACAACTGCTTTGTTATAATTAAAGTAAAATTTTATTACAAAGTACGAGCGTGGATATTTTTTTCATTGGGCACAGAGATCCGATATTTAGCCTTATTATTCTATTTAGTATCATCTTGATGATCGCAGCTTTAAGCTATGCTTGGGGCATATTTTCAAGTAAAGATGAGAAAAAACGTATCGAAAAATTTATCAAGAAATTTGACAGCAAGGATGGCATAAGCGACGAGCACAAGCAGATGCTAAAAAGCCCAGAAGTAGATATACCAAGCCTTAGCATGCTAGGTCAAACCTTTGCTAAAAATGGCGACTTTGAAAAATCAATCGGCGTCTATCTCATCGCACTTGAAAAGGTAAAAGATAAAAACGAGAAGGAATTTATCCTAAACGAGCTTGGAGAGGTCTATTTTAAGGCTGGATTTTTAAAAAAAGCTAGCGAAGTCTTTGAAAAAGCTCTTGAGCTAAGTCCTAGAAATGTCCTCGCACTGCGCTTTTTAACGATGATAGATGAGAAGCTTAAAAACTACAAAGAAGCCCTTTATGCGCTAAATTCTCTTGAAGAGCTAGGGACAAATGTAAAAGATCAAAAGGCCTATATAAAGGCGATCAACACGCTTGATGATAGAAATTTAAGCTTTAGCGAAAAGGTAGAAATTCTCTCGCACCTCAGCCAAAATTTTGAGCTTTTAAAACGCATGATCTTAGCGCTTTTCATAAGGCACAATGAAAATTTAGAAAATTTAAAAGATTTTGCCAAATTTGAAGATGTGCTTGATCTACTTTACAACCTAAAAACGCCTATAAATTTAGACGATGCAAAATACAAATCACTCTTTTACGCAAAGGGCGATATAGATGAGCCATGTGAAATTTACGGCTTTGAGCTAAATGCCATAAAAAGGCTAAAGGACGCTAAATTTGACGCGGCTGGGTTAAGCTTTAACTACGTTTGCAAAAACTGCAAAAACTCATTTCCTATGCACTTTTACCGCTGTCCAGTCTGTCACGAGCTAGGAAGCGTCAAAATTTTATCCCACATCACAGAAAAAGCAAGTGAAGATAGTAACACTTTTTAGTGATGGCTCATGCCTTGGAAACCCTGGAGCTGGCGGCTGGGCGTATATATTGAGATTTAACGAAGCGCAGAAAAAAGCAAGTGGCGGCGAGGCATATACGACAAATAATCAAATGGAGCTAAAAGCTGCGATAATGGGGCTAAAAGCGCTAAAAGAGCCCTGCGAAGTGAGGCTATTTACAGACAGCTCATACGTGGTAAATAGCATAAATGAGTGGCTTGCAAACTGGCAAAAGAGAAATTTTAAAAATGTAAAAAATGTCGAACTTTGGCAGGAGTATTTAGAAATTTCAAAGCCGCATAAAGTCGTGGCTAGCTGGGTTAAAGGGCACGCTGGGCACCCTGAAAACGAGGAGTGCGACCAGATGGCAAGAGACGAGGCATTAAAAATAAAAGATGAGAATAAGATATGAAAAATTTAGAAGAATTTGAACGTAATCTTGGCTATAAATTTAAAAAATCTGAGCTTTTAGAAGAGGCACTAACTCACAAGAGCACCAAGCAGGCGTTAAATAACGAGAGGCTTGAGTTTTTGGGCGATGCAGTGATGGATCTGCTCGTGGCTGAGTATCTTTTTAAGAAATTTAGCAAGATCGCAGAGGGCGATATGAGCAAGCTAAGAGCCGCGCTTGTCAATGAAAAAAGCTTTGCAAATATGTCTAGGCGGCTAAATATGGGCGAGTTTTTAAGGCTTAGCCAAGCTGAAGAAAACAACGGCGGCCGCGAGAAAGATAGCATTTTAAGCGACGCATTTGAGGCAGTGATGGGCGCTATCTACCTAGAGGCTGGACTTGATAAAGTTAGAGAAATTTCTATTAGCCTGCTTGAGCTTTGCTATCCGCAGATCGACTTTGCACACCTTGAAAAGGACTACAAAACCGCCCTTCAAGAGGTCACTCAAGCAACCCTTGGCGTCATACCAACATACGAGCTCATAGGCTCTTTTGGCCCTGATCATAAGAAAGAATTTGAGATAGCCTTGCTACTAAATGGCAAAGAAATTTCACGTGCCGTTGGAAGCTCCAAAAAGCAAGCCCAACAGCTCGCAGCAAAGATAGCGCTAGAAAAAATAAAAAAATAGGATAAATTTTGAACACATTTGGCAAAAAACTAACCTTAACTAGCTTTGGCGAGAGCCATGGGGTGGCGATAGGTGGCGTGATAGATGGACTACCTGCTGGGCTAAAGATCGATGTGGATTTCATCCAAAGCGAGCTTGATAAGCGTCGCCCTGGGCAAAGTAGCTTCACAACGGCACGAGATGAGACTGATAAGATAGAAATTTTTAGTGGCGTCTTTGACGGCATGAGCACTGGCGCGCCGATAGGTTTTGCCATTTTTAACAACAACCAAAAGTCAAATGACTATGAAAATTTACGTGAGATTTTCCGCCCTGGGCATGCTGATCTAACATATTTTAAAAAATATGGCATCAGGGATCACAGAGGTGGTGGGCGCGCGAGTGCCAGAGAGACGGCAGTAAGGGTCGCTGGTGGGGCATTTGCACAGCTACTTTTAAATGAATTTAAGATAGAAGTTTTAAGCGGAGTGCTTGGCATTGGCAAGGCCATTAGCGACAAGATTGATTTTGATTTTGCCCAAAATTCGCAAATTTACGCCCTTGGCAACGAAGAGGCGATGAAAGAGGCGGTAAATAAAGCTAGAAGCGAGCACGATAGCGTTGGAGCTGTGGTTTTAAGCGTGGCTAGAGGCGTGCCAGCTGGTCTTGGCGAGCCACTTTATGATAGGCTTGATAGCGCTCTAGCGGCAGCTTTAATGGGCATAAACGGAGTAAAAGCCGTAGAGATCGGCGCTGGCGTAAATGTGAGCTCTATGCTTGGCTCAGCAAACAACGACGAGATGGACGAGCTTGGCTTTTTAAGCAACAACGCTGGTGGCATACTTGGTGGCATAAGCAGTGGCGCTGAAATCGTGCTAAAGAGCCATTTTAAGCCAACGCCTTCGATATTTAAAGAGCAAAAGACGCTAAATTTAGCTGGCGAGGCGGTGGATTTTGAGCTAAGAGGCAGACATGATCCTTGCATAGGCATACGTGGCAGCGTCGTAGCAACCGCGATGATAAGGCTAGTTCTTGCTGATATGCTACTGCTAAATGCAACTACAAAGCTTGAAAATTTAAAGAAAATTTACGGCTAAATTTGATTTGCCCCCAACGGGGGTTAAATTTCTATAAATTCTACAAAGATTGCAAAATTTTTGGTTTAGAAAACGCAACGACTAGCTTGATCTCACCTTTATATTTTTCTAAATTTCCTAAGACCCTGCGTCTGTAGTTGCTTTGAGTGGCGCCAGATGTGCCTTTGTCGCGAGTTAGGACATTGACACAGCCATGCTTGCAAAGGCTCTTTTCGCCAAGCACTTCAGGACCATGCCATGCGCCCTCACAGATAGCAATGATGTGCTCTGGGATGATGAGTGACAAGCGCGCCAACTAAAATTTCGCCTCTGTCATTAAATACTCTCACCACGTAGCCAGTTACGATGTCTTTTTCTTAGCTTCATTTACGTTTATGAGCATCGGCTCTCTAGCGCTCACCTTAGCGTAGTTTCTGATCACTAAGCTACTTAGCTGTAAGTGGAGGCGATATCTTTAGCGCGTGGTCTTTGCACTCAAATTTAGCCTTTTTTATTTTATTTTCTAAAAAATTTCAAACCATTTCAAACAAAATTTGCAAACTAACTTTTACCAAATTTCATCTATAATCCTCTCATGAAAAATGAAAATCCAAAGAGCAAAATTTACGCCGTTATCGACCTAAAGTCCTTTTACGCCTCGGTTGAGTGCGTGGAGCGCGGACTTGATCCTTTTAAGGCTGATCTAGTCGTGGCTGATGCTAGTCGTGGCAGTGGCGGCATCTGCCTAGCTGTCAGCCCTGCGCTTCGTGCAAAAGGGGTGAAAAACCGCTGCAGGCTCTTTGAGATACCAAGAGATATCAAATTTATCATCGCGCCGCCTAGGATGCAGTTTTACATCGACTACGCCGCAAGGATCTATGAAATTTATCTAAAATATGTCTCCAAAGAGGACATCTACGTCTATTCGATCGATGAGTGCTTCATAGACCTCACTTCTTACTTGAAATTTTACGCTCTTAGTGCAAAAGAGATGGCGAAGATGATGATGAATGATATCTTAAAAACGACTGGTGTGACGGCGACTTGTGGCATAGGGACAAATTTATACCTCGCAAAGATCGCGCTTGATATACTAGCAAAGCACCAAGATGACGGCATCGCCTATCTTGACGAAGAGCTTTACAAAAAGCAGCTCTGGACGCATCAGCCGCTAAGTGACTTTTGGCGTATCGGAAAGCAAACTAGGCTAAAGCTCGAAAAATGCGGCATCTTTTGCATGAAAGATATCGCAAATGCGCCAAAAAGCCTGCTTGAAAAAATTTTTGGCGTCGATGCCTACATCACGATAGATCACGCTAACGGCATAGAGCCAACGACGATAGCTGAGATAAAGGCGTATAAACCAAGCACGAAGTCCTACTTTAGCTCAGAAATTTTGCCAAGAGACTACGAGCGCTGCGAGGCGGTGATCGTGCTAAAAGAGATGGCTGACAGGCTTGCACTTAGGATGATAAACAAAGATGTGAGGGCGAGTGGGCTAACGATAAATGTGAGATTTGCCGATAAGCTCGAGCCGCAGCAACGTGCAAGCGTGCGGTTTAAAACGCCAACAAATATCTCAAGCGTGCTGATGAGTGCGGCTGAGGAGCTACTTTTAAACAAGATAAAAAATGTCGGTCTAATCAGGCAAATAGGCATATCAGCAAACGATGTGGTGAAAGAAAATTTGGTTGAGTTTAGCCTATTTGAAGATGAAGCCAAAGAAAAAGCGGTGCTAAAATCGCTAAATTTGATAAAAGAGAAATTTGGTAAAAACTCAATCCTGCGTGCGATCGACCTGCTGCCAGAGGCGACTGGGCAAGATAGAAACAAAAAGATCGGAGGGCACAAGAGCGGTGAGTAAAGATAGGGCGAAAATTTTTAGCTCGTTTAATCCTCTTTCTACATTAGAGCGAGCCTTGCGTCAAAAAGAGCGAGAAAAATGCGAAAAGCTAGAGCTTGATGAGAGCAAGGTCGATGAAATTTTAAAAAAGATAAGCGAGATAAAGATAGCTGATGAAGTGCGTGTGAGCTACCACGACGGCTTTACTTACGTAAAAACTAGTGGCCTAGTCTCGGATGTAAATTTCAAAGATAAAACCCTCATGATCGTAAAAACTAAGATCAAATTTGAAGATATAAATGAGGTGGAGATCGTTAAAAAAATTTGTAGTATAAAAACTAAATGAGCGTTTTTACCTTCTCCCAAGGCTCGATGTCGCCGTCTATCTTCGTAAAAATGGTAGAAATTTCTATATTTTTTACATTTAAATTTTCTTTGTATTTTTTTAAATCTCTTAGTTTTAGTTTTTCTTGTAAAAAGTTAAATTCATACTCGATTTGACC
>NZ_POYR01000028.1:0-6286 GCF_002912425.1 Campylobacter concisus | reverse complement strand
GCTGAAAAGAGCGAAAAATAGGGCTTTGTTAAATTTAAATTTCATATAGATTAAACGCGTAATAGTAAAATCACGAAAATTTTTAAAGGAGAAGTATGAAAAATTTACTTATAAAATCAAGTTTGGTTTTAGCTTTAGTTAGTTCAGCTGCACTTGCGCAAGGTGCTTTTGTCGGTGGCGAGGGCGATTATTCGTTCAATTCAAAGATCAAAACTAAAAATATCGCAAAAAGCGAAAAAAATAACTTCAACAAAGGTCACTACGGACTTGGCTTTTATGGCGGTTATGATTTTGACAGCTATAGAGCGTATGGTGGCTACTACTATGACTTTAAAGCTAGAAAAAATGCTGGCGAGTCAGACGCAAAATGGAGCAAACATAAGCTTATAGCAGGCGCTGACTACACACCAAACATCACTGAAAACTTTAAAGCCGTACTTGGCGGTTATGCTGGTCTTGGTTATCTAAGTGTTAGACAAAGCTTTGAAAACGAAACTAGCAAGAAAAATTTCAAAGGCTTGCTAGTTGGCGCAAAAGCTGGCGGTCAGTACTCATTTGACGCTCACAACGCGCTTGAGTTTGGTCTAAAAGCTGATAAGACATTTTATAAGAAAAATAGCGGCGCTCAGCTAAGAGATACAAGTGTGGGAATTTACACAGGCTACACTTATAAATTCTAATAAATTCTAAATTTATGGCAAGGCTTAGGCTTTGCCCTTCCTAAAAACTCACATTTGTTCTTTAAATTTATAACTCAGGCAACCTTTAAGCGACGCGAGATAGAATGGCTCTTATCTAAAAGGGAGAAAAATGAAAACAAAATCGCTTCTTGTCATTGTGTTTTGTGTCGTTTTTGGTAGCTTTGCCTTTTGCGAACCAAAAAGCGAGCCAATGCTAACAAAAAGTAGAAATTTAGTTGGTCAGACGGTGCCAGGCGCTATTTTGGGCGTTAAGGTGCCAAAGGAGTATCAAGCCAAATTTGATAGTGCAAAGCCTAGGATGCAGGAATTTTTAGCAAATATGGCATGCTATAAGGCTAATAAAAATGATAAATTTATGGAAGGTGGCACAAGGGCACCTGCGCTACGAAGAGATGATAGCCATTTAAAAAGGGCTAGTGACATTTATAGCGACAACGTCGATATCAAGAGTATAGAAAATGTGAAATTTATCGCCAAAAACGCATTTAGTTTTAGTGTTACATTTATCACGGCAGATGGCGAAGAAACTACAAAATTTGATGATCTTATATTTACGCAGCACCCTAGCGGTGAGTGGCTGGTTAGGTGGTAGTTGTAGAGGTAAAAGCCTCTACCCTCTGCCCTCAAGAAGTGGTACAAAAAGGCACTCGTCTAAAAACTCTTTTTCTAAATTTCCGCTCTCGTCTTTTCTAAATTTAGCGATAAACTGCTTGCCATCTCTTTTAATCGGAGCGACCAAGATACCGCCATTTTTTAGCTGGCTAAATAAATTTGGCGATATCTCATCAGCAGCAGCCGAGAGTAAAATCCTATCAAACGGCGCGTAGCTTCGCCAGCCGTTGTTGCCATCATCATATCTTACGTGCACGTTTTTGATCTTTAGCGTCTCGAAGCGTTTTTTGGCCTCCATGGCTAATTTTTCTATGCGCTCGACGCTAAAAATTCTATGTGCGAGCTTGCTTAGTATCGCTGCTTGATAGCCGCTACCACAGCCTATCTCTAGGATGTTATCCACGTTTTCGCACTCTAGCGCCATGGTCATCTTCGCTACCGTTAGCGGCGAGCTGATCCATTGGTTGCCAAGTATCGGCTGCGCGTCAAGCTTGTAAGCATGTGCTGGGATAGGCACGAAAATTTCACGCTCGGTCGTTGATATCGCGTCAAACAAAAGCGGACTTAGCGTGATCTCGTCGGCTATGTCGCTAGCTAAATTTTGGCATTTTATCGCTTCTAGTTGGGTCAAAATTTCTTTCCTAAACAAATTTTAAATCGTTATTATACGATTTAAAGCTTATCTTAAAATTTATAAAAGCCCTAAATTTTTCTTTATCTGCGTGATCAAATTTGCGTCAAAAACCGCGCTTGCTTCTAGCGTGCCGTCTGGCAAAAAGACCCCAGCGGTCTCAAGATCTAGCGAGCTTGAGATCATGACGTAGCAGTTATTTGCGATCGCAAGTGCCTTGCAAAGGCTAAGGTAGGCATCCTCTCTAGCCTTGCCCCACATGGCTGGCACCATGATGATATCGCACCCCTTTAGCTTCGCCCAAAGCCTGCTATCACGCAGCTCAAAGCATATGAGCACGCCAAGCTTTAGCCCTTTAAATGTAAAGGCATTTATATCGCTCACCTCGCCGGCGGCAAAGATCTCGTGCTCTAAATTTGGTCTAAAAAGCTCAGCCTTAAACTGCGAATGAAAGACGTTGCTTGAGTTAAGAAGTATAAATTCGTTATAAATTTTTGGCTCATGAGCGGCTAAATTTGAAATTTGAGCGAGCCCTGCGCTTTTGTTTAGGCTGCTAAGGTGCGTAAAACCAAGAAATTTATCTGGGCTAAGTGCCTCTTGCAAGCGCTCAAGTAGCATCGCATCAAAGCTGCCTATCATGCCACCAAGCATCGCTTTGTTCGCCCCAGCAAAAAAGCCGTCAAAGTCGTAGCCGCTGATGCAAAGCTCGCTTGCAAGTAGGAGAGAGTTTTCAGGCGCAGCCTCAACTAAATTTGCAAGCTCTTCTAGGCGATCTGTTGCATTTTGTGCCTTTAAAGTTAGGCTTATTAGGTTTAAATTTTCGCTCATTTATTTTCCAAATACAAATATAGTTTGCTTTGGCGCATGGCAATTTTCTGGAATTCTAAAATCCATATCCGTCCCGCCAATTTCAGGCGTTGGCTTTAGCAAAACTGTTATGGCCGTAGTCTTGTTATCACGCTGTGAAAGCGGATCGTTAAAGACCCAAACTTCATACGAAAACGAGGTTTTATCGTCAAAATATACCACTCTAGTCTCTTTTAGGTCGGTGGATTTAAAGCTACATACCCTATTTATCTGCTTTAAAACATCGACAAAAAGAGCAGACCCGATAGGTGCTAGACTTGGCCGGACATCGCCAGCTGGCATGCTTTGGTAGATGATAACATATTTGGTTTCGTCTGTTTTGACAAGTATGTAAGGGTTAAAACTATTTAATAGATCCTTATTTGCTATGTCGATCGCCCTCTGGCTGCTACTGCTCGCACACCCAGCCAAAAGCACGCAGGCAAGGGATAAGATACTATTTTTAAAAGTCGTCAAAGCTGATACTTCCTTTGCTGTAGTTTGTCACCTTTGCTTCAAAGAAATTTGACTTTTGGTCGTTAAATTTCGCAAAGTCATCGACCCATTTGATCGGATGAGCGACGTTGTATTTGCGTTTTAGGCCGATCGCAACTAGGCGCTGGTCGATGAGATAGTGGATATACTGCTCGATGATATCGTCTGTAAAGCCCATTATTTGGTTTTGGGTGATGTATTTGCCCCATTTTATCTCTAAATTTCCAGCTTTTTCAAACATATCATAAATTTTCGCCTCGGTTTCAGCTGTGAAAAGGTCAGGCCTTTCCTTGCGGACCGAATTTATCATGTTTTGAAACAAAAGCAGGTGCGTGATCTCGTCACGTTGGATGAAGCGGATCATCTGTGCTGAGCCTAGCATCTTGCCAGCGCGAGCTAGAGCGTAGATCGCCGTAAAGCCGCTGTAAAAATAAATGCCCTCTAAAATTTGGTTTGCCACCATCGCAAGAAGTAGCTTCTCGTCAGTCACTTCGCCTGCAAGCTCCTCGTAGACGCTTGAAATGTAGTCGTTTTTCTCGCGCAATACGTCGTCGTGCTTCTCCATCTCGTAGATGAGGTCGGTGTTGTCACAGATCGCCTCGACCATGACAGCGTAAGACTTGCTGTGGTTTGCCTCTTCGTAGGCTTGGCGGCTTAGCACGGCGTTGATCTCTGGTGCGGTGATGTAAGGGTTGATGTTGTCAGCTAGGTTGTTCGTCTGGAAGCTATCCATCGAGATGAGCTGGCTCCAGACGAGGTCGTACATGCGTTTTTCGGCCTCTGTAAGGTTGTAGGCGTAGTCGCGCACGTCGTCTGTGGTGTCGACCTCTTTTGGAAACCAGGTGTTGGCCTCCATGAGGTCCCAAAGCTTTAACGCCCACTCGTATTTTGCCTTGGTGAAATTTAAAATGCCGTGTGGATTGCCGTTAAAGACTCTTCTGTCGGTCAAATTTTCATTTGAACTTGGGTTGTAAATGCGTTTTCTGTTCATAAATTTCTCTCTTGTTTGTGGTAAAAATTTCTTAAAATCTTACCCAAAGCAAGGTAAAAATTTACTTTTATTTAGACTGCTTTGCTCCTTTTTATGGTCATCAAAAAGCCAGTTATTATTAGTAAAACGGCGATCATGCAAGAGATGGCAAAGACGACCTGACCGACCTCGCCAAAGATCTCTCCAGTATGCACACTAAGCACTTTGCGGCCAGCTTTTTTGGCCTCTGGGATGCTTTCAGCCTTGCTAACAAGCTTATTTTCTTTGATCTTGCCAGCGCTTGCGTCAAGCTTTAGTTTACCTACCTGACTCTCGGCAGTTTCGTAGTTTATGGTGTAGGTGCTTTGGTTGTTTTCAGGCACGTTTATGGTAATTGATTTTAGCTCTAGCGTGACATTTTCTTTAAAAATTTGCTCTGCAGCCTCGATCTCTTTAAATTTTTCGTCACTTATCGGGATCAAATTTCGCTGCGGTGCTGATTTTTTCATCTCGCTTGGCTTTAGGTCAAAAAATATGCTATTTACGCTGCTTCGCACCCAGCCATAAGACCAGTAAAGGCCAGTTAGCGACATCACGACAAGCAGGATCGCCACGTAGGTGCCAAGGCTCGTGTGGAGGTTGTAAAAGCAGGCGTAGCCCTTTGCGCTTGGCTTGATTTTGAGCGAATTTAGGAAATTTCGCTTGATCGCTGGTGCGTAGAGGATGAGACCGCTGATGGCAAGAAGCGCCATGATGATCGAGCTAATGGCGACTATTTGCTTGCCGATGTTGGCTGGGACCTTACTATCAAGCAGGGCAAGGCCTAAATTTCTATGCAGGCTTAGTATTATCATGCGAGTTTTCTCGCCCAAATCTTCGCTGATCACCTCGCCATTTCTTGGATCGATGAAGAAATTTAAGGGCTTTTTATCTTTAGTGACGCTGATGCTATAAGCTTTGTTTTTACCGCCGATTTGTACGTTTTCAAGAGTGTCAAATTTGATCTCGTTTTTTGCTTTTGTGAGGATCTCACTTAGGCTTAAATTTGGCTTTTCACTAGGCGTTAAATTTATATATTTTTCATTTATCGCAGATTTTATCTCCTCTCTATAAGAGGCAAATGGTGCTGCAAGTGTCATGATAAGTAGCGGTATAGTCGCGATCAGACCGATTATTAGGTGGATGTTGAAAATGATTTTGTTACGCTTGAAAAGCATATATCTCCTTTTAATTTTAATAACGAATATTAATTTATTTTTTGTTAAGCAGAGATAAAATTTAGAAGATTATTTTTTAGTTATCTTGAAGTGATTTTGGATTTTGCGGCTGGCAAAAGTAGCTCAAATGTTGAAATAGCCGCATTTAGATCTTTTTTATCTAAAAATTTAAACGGCCTTAGCAGGTAGTAAAGTGGCTTAAATTTCACTATTAAGCGCAAAGAGTGCTCGTAAATTTCGCTGCCATTAGCCTTAACGTACTCATCAATCGCCTCTTTTACAAGCTCATTTGAAATTTTTTGTCGGTAGAGCTCGTGAATGAAAACTAGCAGATCACGACACTTTCTAAGCTCTAGATCATCGCTAAAAAATTTTGACTCAAAATCAATAAAATTTATCTCGTCATTTTTTATGGCGATATCCCTAAGTGCTGGGCGTCCGTGTGCGAAATTTAGCGCGTGAAGTCCAGCTAATGCGCGGGCTGCTTTTAGTAAAATTTCATGCTTAAAATTTTCATCGGTGCTATATTTAAATAGCCTAGCAACTGGCTCACCAACATCTTCTATAACGAAAAATTCATCACTTTTTAGCACGAGTTTTGGCGCAGGGGCATTTGCCTCGTTTAAAATTTCAAGCTTTTTTATCTCAGCGACAAATGACCTATAAGGGTTTGGTTTAAAAATTTTAGTTAAAAAGCTGCCTTCGATGCTCTTTTCAATGCGTTTTAACCAAAATTTTTGCCCATCAAATTCAAAGCTAAATACACGTTCATCGTGGTGATTTTTTAAAATTTCATTTACATATTGTTTTAAAT
>NZ_POYR01000027.1:0-631 GCF_002912425.1 Campylobacter concisus | reverse complement strand
GTTGTAAGCATGATTGATGAGCCAGCTCCTACAAGAGTCGATGAAAATAGCGTAATAACAGGTGCTACATGTGAAAATGAGACCCTAAAAACCACGTTTGTTATAAATGATAGTGAAGATATTAAATTTAGTAAATTTACTAAAGAGCAGATAGATGAGTTTAAAAAGTTGCAGACTGAAATGCTAAAAGAGGACTTTTGCGGTAGTAAAAATCCTCTTATCGATAAAGCCTCGTGGATATACAACTACGCAAATGGCAAAAATTTTACTGTGATAAATTTGACAAAAGAGAATTGCAAGTAAATTTTCTGGGGTTGCCCCCCAGAAATTTAAGCTTTTTTGTCTTCAAGCTCTTTTAGATGAGCTTTTACAAACTCACCAAATTCGTCTTGAGTTAGTACTCTTTTAGCAAGTTTTTCCTTGCATTTTTTGCCAAGCTCGCCAAGTGTTGCTCTGTTTTTTTGGCTTTGTGATTTGCCAAATTTTGAAAGGATCGCATTTAGCTCATGCTCTTCACCGAAATTTACTAGCTTTTTATCTAGTGCCATTTTCTCTCCTTTGATGAAAATTTCTTCTAATTTTAAAATTTAATAGTAAATATAAATAAATTTAAATTTTATAGGCTGAAAAG
>NZ_POYR01000026.1:0-492 GCF_002912425.1 Campylobacter concisus | reverse complement strand
TGGGCTCGGCGTGCGCATCTGAGACGCTAGAGAGCAACCCGATAATGGAAGCCATCGGAGCTAGCAGCGATCTGGCACACACGGCGCTAAGGCTATCGCTGTCGAGATTTAACACTGAAGAAGAGATCGACTACGCGATAGAGCATATCAAAAAGGCGGTGGTGAGGTTGCGAGCTATTTCAAGCACGTACGCTTACAACCCTAACGGCAAATAACGGCTTGTCTTTTGAGCGCCTTTGAATGAGTTTGAAATTTTCGCCCTGCGGCAGACTATATGTCTAGCCTTGGGACGGAAATTTCCGCACAACATTCAAATTCATCTCAAAACAAGCGTAACGTTTTTGCGAAGCAAAATGTTTCTACAAAATACTTCGCCTTGTTTTGCAGTCAAATTTGAAGTTAAATTTAATTGAAATTTGAGCCTAAAAAGTCCAAATTTGAGTTAAATTTAAAAGTAAGCAGGCGGCAGTATCGCGAGATGGATTTGAATGG
>NZ_POYR01000025.1:0-8679 GCF_002912425.1 Campylobacter concisus | reverse complement strand
GCTTATCGCTTAGCTCAAATTTTAGAGCCGAAATTATTCGTTCATAAAATTTTAAAATTTGATAGAACTTTTGAATAAGCCACGTTTAGTAGTAATAAAAATAAAATTTAAAATGTTAATTTTACTTTTATACAAAGCATATATTTTTATCTTTCTAAAAGAGAAATTTTTTAGTAAATGCCTAAATATAGTGATTTAATTTAGTATTACGCAGAATTTCTTTTTTATTAACTAAAAATTTCATTAAAATTTATATTTAAGTAATAACATTTCATCGTCCTAAACGGACCCTCCTTTTTGTAGCGGTTAAGACTTTGCTTCCCCCTTTTCTGGCTTTTCCGCTTACACAAAGAGGAGTTTTCTATCTTTTCAAATCAAATTCTTACCTTTCTAAACTCAAATTTCACAAACGTCATTTTCTTTTTAAAATTATATTTTGATAATGGTTTTAAAAATTATAAAAGCAAAAATCTTATAAAATTGCGAGCTGTTATCAAGACTAACTTTTAAAAGGTGGCATAAGGGGTGAAATTTTTAAATTTAAAGCTTTTTTACAAGGTGCATGCATATTTGTCGCTTCTCTTTTTTATCCCGCTTGTCGTAGTTTGCTTTAGCGGTGCGATCCTCGTTTATAAAGACGAACTAAACAGCCTTTTTATCCCAAATATCGTAAATGTAAATTTAAACAAAGAAAATTTAAGCAAAAGGATTAGCTTTGATGAACTAAGAGATATCATCGCAAGCAAGTTTGGCGGCTACGAGATGGTTGGTATAAATATCGATGCAAACCCTAAAAAATGCGACAAAATTTGGCTAATCGAGCATAACGACAGCAAAAAAGAGTGGAAATTTATCTATTTTGATGCTTTTAGCGGCAAGATAAAGAGCGAGCCACTTGCGCACGATGAGGGATTTTTCGGGGTTTTGGCGCATATCCATGAGGAGCTTCTTCTTGGAAAAAGTGGAAACATTATCCTCTTTTTAACAGCTATTTTTACATTTTTTATCTGCATTAGCGGCTTTGTGATCTACCGTAAATTTTGGCTAACCCTGCTTAGACTGCGCGTAAATGGGCTAAATGTTTTCATGAACGACATCCACAAGATAATAGGAATTTTTTGCACGCCAGTTTTACTGCTCATTTGCATAAGCGGCGCTTGGTGGGAATTTCAGATGGCACGCGCGCCAGAGTTTAAAAATGACTTCGTAATAGACGCAAAAATTTATAACAAAAATTTATCCCTTGATGAGCTGGTCGCTAGATCGAGAAAGGACATAAAAGGCTTTGAGCCACACTTCATCTCGTTGCCTTTCATGCAAGGGGCAAACATCCGTATCTTTGGCTATGTGATATGGCAAAGCTTTTTGCATAACGAATACTCAAGCGTTATCACCTACGACAAAGAAAGCGGCAAGCTAGTTAGCGTCTTAGACATAAAAAATGCAAATTTAAGTGAGAAAATCCTCTCGACCTTTAGAAGATCACACTTTGGAAACTACAACCAAACTACAAAATTTATCTGGTTTATAGTGGGTATCTCGCCGTTAGTTTTGAGCATCTCAGGGCTTTATCTGTGGTTTAGAAAATTTAAAAGGAGAAAAAATGAAAAAAATTTTATTTAGCTTAGTTGCTTTAAATTTGGCGTTGCCTCAAATTTATGCTAGTGAAAATGACAAGGTTTTAGAAGCGGTCGATGTCGTGGAGAGTGAGCGAAGAGACGACGCAAACTACTTTGCAAAAGAGCTTGTAAAGAGCACAACTAGGCTAAATTTAACCTCTCGCCAAACGCCCCAGTCGCTAACTGTGCTAACAGAGGCTAGGCTAAAAGATCAAGGCATCAAAGACTATCAAGTGCTTCTTAGAAATGTCCCTGGCGTCACGCTAAATAAATGGGACGAGCGCGTATATCCGACGGCTCGTGGCTTTGCGATAGATTATTACTTGCTTGATTCGATGCCTAGCTTTGGTGGCTTTAGTCTTGGTGCAAATGATATGAGCATGCTGCCTTATGAGAGAGTTGAGGTGGTAAAAGGGGCAAATGGCCTGCTTGCAGGCGCCGGCAACCCAGCTGCAAGCTTAAATTTCATAAGAAAAAGGGCAGACTCAAAGGAGCTAAAAGGAAATTTTGGTGTAAGTGCTGGCTCATACGATAGATACGGCGTAAATGGCGATGTGCAAACGCCTGTAAATGAGAGCGGAAGCGTCAGAGCGAGGCTTTCATTTATGCATGAGAAGTCGCACTCTTATATGGATTATTACAACCGAAAAAATAGCGCGATTTACGGCGTAGTCGATAGTGACATAGGCGATAACTCATGGCTTAGTCTTGGTGCGTTTTATCAAGAGCTAAGACGCCACGGCGGTAGGTGGGGCGGCATGCCAGCTTTTTACGCAGATGGCTCTAGGACAAATTTTAGTAAAAATGAAATTTTCTCTCAGCCTTGGACTAGGTGGGACATAAAGACGCTTGATTTTTACGCTGATTTTAAGCACTACTTTGAAAATGAAGCGAGCTTAAATTTAAGCTACTCATTTAGACGGGCAAACACTGACTCAAATCTACTCTATTACGGCGGAGCGGTAAATTTAGACGGTACTGGTAACATAGGTGATCTTAGCGTTTATGCAAACAAAAGAGAGGAGAATATCCACAACGTAGATGCATACGCAAATATCCCTTACGAGATAGCAAATTTATCTCATGAGTTTGTCTTTGGCGCTATGTATAACAACTATAAAAAAAGTAGCGATAAGGTAAGTAGCTACTGGCTACAAAAGACCACGCCAGCTGGGATTGCTTATACGGCAAGAAGTAGGATAGACTTTAAAAATTTACACCTTGATGATCCAAAACTCCCTTACGAAGATCAAAACAATAAAGACAAAACGATACAAAAGGCATTTTACGCGGCAAATAAACTATCAATCACCGATGAGCTTAAATTTTTGCTAGGTGCCAGGGTGAGCTACTACAAATACGAGATCGAGGGTGGTAAAGGCAATAGAAATTTCACAAATGAGATCACACCATATCTTGGCGTCACTTACGACATCGGAGCAAACCACACTCTATATGCTAGCTACACGAGCATATTTAAACCTCAAACCGTAAAAGATGCAAATGATAAATATCTAGATCCTATCCAAGGCAAAGACTATGAAGTGGGCATCAAAGGTGAGTATCTTGACGGGTCGCTTCAAGCAAGTCTTGGCGTCTTTAAGATCGTGCAAGACAAGCTTGGCGTAAAGACTGGCAAGAAAAATCCAGCGACAAATGCCGACATATATGAAGCTGGCAAAGGCGTGACAAGTAAGGGTGTCGAGCTAGATCTAAACGGCGAGATCACTAAAAACTTAAGCCTAAGCTTTGGTGCAACGCACTTTAACGCAAAAGATGCTAATGGTGAAAAATATGCCACCGACTCATCAAGAAGCACGGCAAATCTATTTGCAAAGTATGAATTTAGGGACTTTAGAGTAGGAGCTGGGGCTATGTATAAGAGTAAAATTTACACTGGCAAGGGCGCAAGAGAGATCACGCAAAAGGGCTACACCTTGGCAAATTTGATGTTTGGATATAAATTTGCTAAAAACTTTGACGTGCAGCTAAATATCGACAATCTTTTTAACAAAAAATACTACGAGGGCATTGGTGCAAACAAGATGGTTTATGGCGATCCACGCACCTTTAATCTCAGCTTTAACTATAAGTTTTAGCTAAATTTACCCTAATGCGCCAGCTAAATTTATAGTTGGCGACCTTCATTTTTTGCATAGTAGGTGTATAATTTCAAAAAACTAAGGAATTTGCATTGCTAAAAGTTGAAGTGATATATAAATTTTGTATCGTCTGTGCTCTTGCCTGTGGGATCTGCCTGCTTGCATTTACTGGGCTAAATTTCGCCATGGGCGAGTATAATGAGTGGATGATGAGCGCGCACAAATTTGCAGGAGCTTTGATCGTTTGTGCCGTGATCTTGCACCTTTTTAACCGCAGAAGAAAGCTAGTAAAGCTCATAAATGAGATGATCGATGTCGCCACGCACCGCAAAAATCCAACGATCTGCAACATGGACCGCATCATCGCCTCGCTTGAGCCTTACAGCATCAGTGAAATTTCACGCATGCTTGGCTTTGATGAGACCCTGTTTTGTAAGAGTTTGCGCGAAAATGATGTTAAATTTAATAGTCCCAGCCAGACTTTGCGCCAGATCGCACGCATGAACGATGAGAAGATATTTTTCGTGCTCGTGCTCATCGTCGAGGCCAAATTTGGCAAGAGATTTTGTGGTGCGGTAAGTTGCAATGTTGGAAGAAAATTTTAGTGCTCGCTATGCGGCTGCCACCTCTGCTCCTCAAGGTCGATGTGATATAAAAACGTCCTAATGACCTCTTCGTCGATCTTTGGGTCTTTGTTTAGCTCACAAAGCGCCTTTCGCTGCTCATTTAGGATCTCAAAATAGGTCTGCCTGACCTCGTCGCTGATCTCGAAATTTTCATTTGAAAGCTCGAAATTCCAAACTTCTTTGAGTTTCTGAAACAAGAAATTCTCCTCATTGCAAAATTTCTCGCTTTGAAATTTAAGCGAAGCCTCTGCGATCGCCTTTTTTATCTTTATCCTTGCAAGCTCATTTGGCATATGGTCGTTAAAGTCTGGAAATTTCACACTTTTAATGAGCAGTGGCAAGCTTAAGCCCTGAACTACGAGCGTTAGCAAGATCACGACAAATGTTATAAACAAGATGAGGTCTCTGTGCGGAAAGGGCTCGCTCCCAGCCATGGCAGGGATAGAAAGTGCCGCCGCCAGCGAGACTACGCCCCTCATGCCAGCCCAGCCAACGATAAAAGGTGTGGCTTTGCCTGGGTTGCGATCGTCCGCCACGCTGATATAGCGCTTCATAAACATCGTGATATAAACAGCGCCATAAGATGCCATGAGGCGGATAACGATGAGCACAGCAGTGACCAAAATGCCGTAAGAGACCGCCTCAAAGAGCGAGACGCCGCTACGCTTTAGCCCTGCTAAAATTTCAGGAAGATCAAGGCCGATCATGGTAAAAGCAAGGCCGTTTAGCAAAAAGATAAAGTTGTTCCAAACGGGCACCGCGTGGATCCTTGTTGAAGCGGTGAAAATTTCGTTTTTCTTAGTTGAGAGATAAAGTCCGCCACAAACCACCGCTAAAACGCCGCTAGCACCTAGCTCCTCAGCCAAGATATACATGATATAAGGCGTCGTGATGGTCATTATAGTGTCGCTGTTTTCATCAGTCGGTAAAATTTTATGTAAAAAATAAGCCGCAAGTGCCACTACAAGACCCGCCAAAACGCCACCAACCACCATCCAAACAAAGCTAGCAGCCGCCTCGTACCAGATAAACTGCCCAGTTGTCACTGCAACTGCAGCGAAGCGAAAGATGATGAGCGAGGAGGCGTCATTTAAAAGGCTCTCGCCCTCCAAAATAGCGCTGATCCTGCGCGGGGCTTTGACAAATTTAAGGATAGCTGCCGTGCTCACCGCATCTGGTGGCGAGACGATGGCTCCTAGCATGAAGCCAAGGGCGAGCGAGAAGCCAGGGATCACTAAATTTGCTATCACTGCAACCGCTGCTGCGCTTATGAAAACCACGATAAAGGCAAAACTGCCAATCATTCGGCGCCACTTAAAGAGCTCTTTTAGCGAGTTTGCCCACGCGGCCTCGTAAAGAAGTGGCGGTAAAAATATGATGAAAATAAGCTCAGGATCGATCTTAATACTTGGTAAATTTGGCACAAAGCTAATGGCAAGCCCGCCAAGGACTAATAGCACAGGATAGGCGACCTTTAGGCGGTTTGAGACCATCACCAAAGCGATGATGATGGCTAGCAGTGCAAAAAATAGCAGCAAATGTTCGATCATTTTGATCCTTTAAATTTCTTTTTGTATTAGGGCAATAGAATAAATTTTGTCAAATTTCTGGCGGGCAGAGAGAGATTCGAACTCTCGGCGAGTTACCCCACACACGCGTTCCAGGCGTGCTCCTTAAACCGCTCGGACATCTACCCAAGAAGAAAGTGATTATATCTTCATTTGCTTAATGCTTGGCTTTTAGAGCTTTAGCCCCAAGATAACGACATCTTTATACTCGCCATCCATCAGGCAAACGCCAGGCAGTTCGCCCCATTTTTCAAAGCCAAATTTCAAAAATAGCCCAAGGCTTGCTTCGTTTTTGCTAAAGATTAGTGCGATGATGTTTTTTAAATTTAGCCCTCTAGCTTCATTTAGGCTGTGGGCTAAAAGCCGCTTGCCGATACCCTTTTTAAGGGCTTTTTTAGCGACATAGATGCTTATCTCTACGCTTATATCGTAAGCGATCTTGGGATTGAAGTCGCTTAGTGAGCAGTAGCCTAAAATTTCATCATTTTCTTTGTAGATAAAGATAGGGCGCGAGCCGCCGTGGGCGTTAAACCAAGGCTCTCGCTCCTTTGTGCTAACTGGCCGCATATCAGCAGTCGCACTTCTTTCTAATATGTAGTCATTATAAATTTGCGTGATCGCTTCAAGGTCGCTTGGCTTTGCTCGCTCGATCAAGCCTAGCCTTTTTTGGCTGCTTGATAGATTGGCTCAAGCTTTGTTGCGATCTCTTTTAGATCCTTGATCCTGCTCTCGTTTGATGGGTGAGTGCTTAAAATTTCAGGTATTTTGCCAACATTCATCTTGCTCATCTTAACCCAAACTTCGACCGCCTCTTTTGGATCGTACCCAGCTCTTGCCATTAGCTCAGTGCCGATGTGATCGGCTTCGGTCTCATGTGAGCGAGAAAATGGCAGAGAAATGGTGTATTGGCTGGCTAAATTTAGAGCGCTTGCGCCAAGGTCGCCAAGTCCTGTGGCAGTTGTAACTGCGAAGATGCCGATGTTTTTGAGCTGGTCGGTACTCGCTTGCTCTCTGCTGTGCTCTCTAAGCGCGTGCGCGATCTCGTGACCCATGACCGCTGCTAGCTGCGCATCTGTTAAATTTAACTTTTTGATGATGCCGCTATAAACGACGATCCTGCCCCCTGGCATGCACCAAGCATTTAGCGTATCTTCGTTTATGACATTTACTTGCCACTTCCATTTTAGGGCATCCTCTCTGAAAACGCCAGTTTGCGCGATCAGCCTTTTTGCGATATCTTGAACCCTTTTTGTGAGGATCGGATCGACATTTAGCTCGCCCTTGTTTCTAGCAGCTGTTAGCGTCTTGACATAAGCTTGAGCTGAACTTTGCTCCATCGCTTCAGCCGATACTAGCATAAATTGTTTTCGGTCTATGCCGACAGCGCCTGACTTTGTGACGCTCGTGCAGCCTGTGATAAGCATACTAGCTGTTAATAACGTAAGTAAAATTTTTTTCATTTTCATCCTTTTTGGATTAAAATTTGGCGTATTATAGCTTGAGTTGGATATGCATTGTTAAACGAGGGGTGAAATTTAAATTTTGCGATTTCAAAAATAGAAATTTACCATTTTTGCAAATTTTAAAACTTTCATTCACTCGCAAGAATTGACTACTAAAATTTGGCTTCGCTTATCGCTTAGCTCAAATTTTAGAGCCGAAACTACTCGTTCATGAAATTTTAAAATTTGTCTGAGTTTTTTGATATATAAATTTAACCCACTACGCTTTATAGTCTATATTTCTCTCAAATTCTCTCAAACGCTTATTGACCGACCTTAGCTCCGTTATCGTCGTCCAGTTATCGATAAAGACGCTAAAACTCTCTCTGACCTGTGAGAAAGCGTTGCTAGCTTGGATCAAAACACCAAGTGTGATGACACCGCTAAATAGGCCATTACCCATGATGATGTAAGGCACGATGACTAAAATTTGCGAAAACGAGATGAGCCAAAGGTTGAAGTAGCCATAGTGCAAAAAGAGTTTATAGTAGTTTAGCTTGACCCCTGTAAAAAGCTCTAGCATGACGTTTGGCTGGCAAAATTTGACCTTATCATCCTCGCCATAAACTAGCTCTTTTCTAAACGCCGCCTCCGCTTTTTGGTTGTTATACTCAAGATGTGGTAGCTTTATGCCTACAAACCACGATACGATGAGGCCTCCAACGCTAATTAGCAGAGCGATATAAACCAGCGATCCCTCGATGTCTTTGATGTAGGGCAGGCTCACGCTCTTGCTTAGCTCCCAAAGCACCGGTATAAAGGCGATGAGCGTCATAAACGCCTTTAAAACCTGCACACCAAGGCTCTCCATGATCTTAGCAAAGCGATAAACATCCTCTTGGATACGCTGCGAGCTGCCCTCGATGTCGCTGTGGCAGTTTCGCCAAAATTTGAGATACTTAAAGGTCATCGCCTCCCTCCAGCGAAAGACCCAGTGGCTCGCAAAGAACGATATCACCGTGTAGGTCACGACGTATGGCATGGCGATCTTTAAGAAATTTAATATCCCTTGCCAAAACTCATCTACTTTGTGATCCTTTGAGTTTTGCATGATGTCGTAGAAATTTTTATACCACTCGTTGATGCGGACGTTTAGGTGCGTTTGATAGACAAGCAGCAAGATGATAAACATCGCTCCGCCGTAAGCCCAAAGCGCCCATTTTTTGTCTTTGAAAAATGATGAAAACATAAAGTGCCTTTTGTAAATTTTGGAAATTATAGCAGGCAAGGTTTAAGCATTTATATAAAATTTAAACCCAAAC
>NZ_POYR01000024.1:0-21265 GCF_002912425.1 Campylobacter concisus | reverse complement strand
GGTATATGAAATAAAACAAAATTTATGCTTCTAATAACAAAAGCAAAAAATAATATTGGCGTTATCAATAAAAAATATAAAAAATATTCTTTTGCATATATGTATATAAATATCAAAAAGCAGCCTGAAAGAATTATCATAAGAAGTGGTGTTAAGTCTATTTTTAAGATATTGATATCTTTTAGAATGCTGTTTTTATCTATGAAAATATAAAGAATAAACAATGGCAATGATATCTCAATGATCAAATAGGCCAAGCTATATACAAAATAATCAAATTTGTTTGTGATACTAATGTCAAGACAACAAAACAAACAAAGCAAAGCGATTAGAAATTTAAGCTTACTAAAATTTATTAAGTTTTTTAAAACCGCGCTACACCTAATAGCAACAAATCCAAGTTCTTTACTTTGTATCTCTGTAAATAGCCAAAATAAAATAGTTTTCACAACCAAACAATCCTCTCTATTTTTTACTTATATTTGGCTATTATACACTTCAAAGAGAGCTACATCTTTGTATTTTGTCAAAATCATCTTTCTAATTTATCTAATAGTATCACTTTGTAGTTTGACGAATAAGCCTCTCTCCATGCACCACCCAATCCATAGATCTTTTAATAGCGCAAAAATTTCCAAAATGACCAATGCGTTATAAGTAATCGGCTTTACGTCTAATAAAAGCCATACTTTATCATAAGATACATGGTCTATTGTTTTATTATATAACTCATTTTCTAGTATGATTTCAAACATTTCACCTTGATAATAAAGTATCCATAGGCTTTTTGAAAGGTACCCATGATCCACCTTTGGATCATGAAAAAAAGCCGCTCTCCATACGCCAGCAGTCGCGCTCCTTGTCTATAATCCAATACCATTGATCAGGCAAACCCTTATCGGATGGATTATATTTAAGAAAAATGTTAGTAAGGCCATACTTTTCATTATCCTCTTTTGTGATAATCGCATTTTCAAATGCCATTTTTATCCTTAAAATTTGATGTTTTGAAATTATATTATATATACTCAAATACTTAAGCGGCACTTTGCTACAATGCCTCATTTTAAGATAAATTTCGGAGTAAAAATGCTACATGACATTATTGACTTTATCGTTTCAAGCGTGAGCAGCTGGGGCTATGCTGGCATATTTGTAATGATGTTTCTGGAGAGCTCATTTTTTCCATTTCCAAGCGAAGTGGCGATGATACCAGCTGGATATCTAGCTCACAAAGGCGAGATGAGCCTAGCGCTTGCCTTTATCTCAGGCACGCTTGGTAGCTTGCTTGGAGCCATTTTTAACTACTATCTTTGCTACTTTTTTGGACGTGAGATCATCTTAAAATACGGCAAATTTGTCGGCATCACTCACGAAAAGATGGATAAATTTGAAGCATTTTTTAATAAACACGGCGAAATTTCGACCTTTAACTCACGCCTCATCCCAGGAATTCGTCAGTATATCAGCCTGCCAGCTGGACTTGCTAAGATGAATATTTTTAGATTTTGCCTATTTACCACGCTTGGCGCTGGGATTTGGTGTGCGGTTTTGCTTGGAGTTGGCTACTTTCTAGGCTCAAATCCAGACAAACAGACGCTTCTAACTATCACGATCGCTCTTTTAACTGTGGTTGCGGTAATAAGTGCTATCTATATAGTAAAGCAAAGAAAGAAATAATACATATAAAAATACATAAAATTTAGTGTATTTTGCTAAATTTGGCTCAAATTTTTAGATAAATTTAGCCTAGCTGATCACTCTCATTTTTTCTAGGCGAGCTAAATTTCTTGAAATTTTCTCTAGCTCACTTTGCTCGCACACCTCGTCACCTGAGTAGAAAAATTTTACACTTGGAGTTAATTTTACATTTGAAACCGCAAGTCCAAGCTCGCTCATGAGGCGCTTTACCGTCCCTTCGTTGCCGTCTATTATGCTTATATTTGCTGGCAAAATTTCTCTTAAGCTATCTTTAAAATAGTTAAAATGCGTGCAGCCAAGCACCAAAAAGTCAAATTTACTTAGATCAAATTCAGCTAGCTCATCTTTTAGATATGACTTCACGTTTTCACTCTCAAACTCAGCCTTTTCAGCGAAATTTACAAGGCGAGGCAGAGCAAGTAGCTCGGTTTTATCTTTTGCGTTTAAATTTGTGATTAGCTCTTTTAGCTTTGCGCCATTTACGGTGACTGGAGTGGCGATGACAAGCGTTTTTAGGGCATTATCATGGCTTAGGTCGTGAGCTTTTTTTACAGCTGGCTCCATGCCTATGATCGGCACGCTTAAATTTGCTCTAAGCTCTTTTATCGCCACGCTTGTTGCGGTGTTGCACGCCACAACGACAGCTTCTGCGCCATTTTTGACAAGAAATTTCACCGCATCAAAGCTAAATTTTAAAATTTCATCCCTGCTCTTTTGTCCGTATGGGACATTTTTCACGTCTGCATAATATAAAAATTCATGCTCGCTAAGCTTGCTTAAAGCTTCGTTTAAGACGCTAAGTCCGCCAAGCCCCGAGTCAAATATACCTATCTTCATGCCCATCCTTAAAGCCTGCAATTATAGCAAATAATATCTTTGTAAGCCGTTTTTTATTATACTTTGGCTCATTTTAAAGTTGGAGCTAAATTTGGCAGTTGATAAGGTTATTTTCTATCTTTGCGCGACTTTGATCGCCATAAGCATCATTTTTTCACTATCCTTGCCAGTTTTTACAGTTTTATTTTTTAACTACGACGAATTTCACTTTTTCATCCGCCAGTTTGTAGTTGGCTGCATCGGCATCTTCATCATGTGGTGGCTATCTAGGCTAAATCCCGACAAAGCGCTCGTTTGGATAGGCTTTGGACTGCTTATCTCGTGTGGTATCGCTATGGGGCTAATGCACGCCTTGCCAGCTTCGATGGTGACTGACTCTGGAGGCGCTAGACGCTGGATCAGGCTGCCTGGCCTCTCACTTGCGCCTGTTGAGTTTTTCAAAGTCGGTTTTGTCTATTTTTTGGCGTGGAGTTTTACTAGAAAATTTAGCGACGGCAAGAGGACTTTGATGGCTGAGCTAAAGATACTTTTGCCTTATATCATTCTTTTTGGTATCGCTATCTTTCTTATCGCCGTTATGCAAAACGACCTTGGTCAGGTTGTAGTTTTGGCGCTTACCTTTGTGACGATGGCGCTTTTTGCAGGGGCTAGCGTTAGGCTCTTTGGTATCGGTATCTTGGGTGCTGCCTTTGTCATGACGGTGGCGATAGTTAGCTCTGAGCACAGAATTTTGCGTATAAAATCATGGTGGGGCACGATACAAAACATGGTTCTCTCTTTCTTGCCAGACAGCGTGGCAAACGTGCTTAGAGTGGCAGACGCGCCAGAGCCATATCAAATTTCTCACTCACTAAATGCAATTAAACACGGCGAGTTTTTTGGCGAGGGGCTTGGAGCTGGGATATTTAAGCTTGGCTTTTTAAGCGAGGTGCATACAGACTTCGTGCTAGCTGGCATAGCTGAAGAGGTCGGAGTTTTTGGCATTTTGTGCATCACAGCGATCTTTATCACGCTACTTTATAGGATATTTAGAATTTCAGCTAGGAGCGAAAACAAGGTCTATCACCTATTCTCACTTGGTATCGGGCTTATCTTGTCATTTTCATTTTTGATGAATAGCTACGGCATCACATCGATCACGCCGATAAAAGGTATCGCTGTGCCATTTCTTAGCTACGGCGGCAGCTCCGTGCTTGCTATATGCATCGGCATCGGCATGGTCTTGATGGTTAGTAAAAAGGCAAAACTATGATAGTTATTTGTGGTGGCGGCACTGGCGGACATTTGGCGATCGCTAGAAGCTTTTGCGAGGAGCTAAATAGACGAGGCATAAAGCCTATCTTCATCGGTTCAACTAGCGGTCAGGATAAATTTTGGTTTGAAAATGATGATAAATTTGCAAAAAAATTCTTTTTACCAAGCAGTGGCGTCGTAAATAAAAGAGGTCTTGCCAAGCTAAAATCACTAACAAATATCATAAGCCTAGCTCTAAAATGCAGGCAAATTTTTAAAGAAAATGGCGTTAAAGCAGTCATCAGCGTGGGAGGCTACTCAGCAGCGCCAGCAGCCATAGCAGCCATCATCTCAAAAACGCCACTTTTCATCCACGAGCAAAATGCCGTAACTGGCAAGCTAAATAAAATTTTAAAGCCATACGCAAAGGGCTTTTTTAGCTCTTATGATGAGCTCTCACCCTGCCCTTACCCTGTGGCAAATAAATTTTTTGAAAGCCAAAGAACAAGAGACGAGCTAAAAACGATACTATTTTTAGGTGGCTCACAAGGTGCAAAAGCGATAAACGAGCTAGCTATAAATTTAGTCCCATATCTTAAAGAAAAAGGGATAAAGATCATTCATCAATGCGGCAAAAACGCCCTTGATGAGCTTAAAAAAAGATATGATGAGCTTGGCTTTAGCGAAGCAAATTTAGAAATTTTTGACTTTAGCAAAGAGATAGAAAAGAAGATGAGTGAGGCTGATCTTGCCATATCAAGAGCTGGAGCTAGCTCGCTTTGGGAGCTTTGCGCAAATGCCCTGCCTTCTATCTTTGTGCCATTTCCTTATGCTGCTGGCAATCACCAGTTTTATAACGCTAAATTTCTAAAAGATAAAGGCATAGCTGAAATTTGCTTGCAAAATGGCGAAAATTTAGACAAAGATGAAGTCATAAAAATGATCGATAGCTTTGATCTAAACAAAAGCAGCAAAGCCCTAAAAGGTATCCTTTTGCCAAATGGGGCAAAAGAGATAGTGGATAAAATTTTAAGCTAGATCCTCGCCTATGGCGTAGGCTTTTAGCTCTCGTAGCTCGTAAATGAGATAGTGATAGATAAGCTCATTTGTCTTTAGGCTTTTGCCTGAAAGCACTGGTCTTATCATCTCAATGATCCTATCTGTGATGCCAGCGATCTCAACCAAAAGTAGCTCGTCGCCCCTTTGTTTAGCCACTCTTATGCAGTTGTAAAAAAATGTGTAGATAGTTTTAAAATTTTCCAAAACTACGTTTGAGACGATTTGAGAGTCGAGATGTAAAATTTTATTCATCCTATTTTGTAGCTCCATTAGCTCTGCAAGTAGCCCTCTTATCATCGCTGTGTCGCCACTTCTTGAGAAGATACTTTTTTTCTTTTTTTTATTTTGTATCTGATACTCGGCAACTAAAATTTGCATGATGTTTGAGATGTTTGTCAGGCTCTCTTGCAAATTTTGATTAGTCTTTAGGCTCACGCCAGCCTTTTCTATCTTGTAGTATAAGCTTTTGTTTGTCTGCTCGAGGTATGAGCTAATGTTTTCGTAGTAATCTTCAGTATTAAAGACATTTTTAAAAAAACTGCCCTCGTCTGTTGTGTTATAAAGTCTTTTTTTGATCTCTTCGACATTTTTATTAAAAGTAAGCGCATCGATCTTTGTTTCAGGCTCGACAACGCCGTTGTTTTCGATAACTTCCAAGTTTTTCTTAAGCGTGCTTATCAGCTTTTCAATCTCATTAAAATCCATTTTGCCTCTTTGAAATTTTTGGCTATTTTACTATAAAAAGCTGAAGTTTTCGCTTGCAATCCTTAAAGAGATAAATTTATGCTTCTTTTAATAAAATATCTCAAAAAGGAGCAAAAATGAATGGTGAAGTTTTTAACGCTTGCATTATCGTAGCCTCCATAAAGCAAGCGTTAAGGTCAAATTTAGAGTTAGACTACAAAGATGAAAAATATATAAAAAGCCTAGTTTTTGACTATATTTTAGAGGGCAATCAAGAAAAAAGAGAGCAAGCCAGCATAAATGAGTGGTTTAAGCACGCCAAAAAGCTTGGGCTAAGCGATGTGAGATTTGCTACAAATTTGACGGTTTCATCGAAGGAGCGCTCGCTGCAAGGCTTTTCAAATGCAAGCTACAAGTCGATCATTTGCATCTATAAAGATAAGATGAGCTACTTCGTGCCGCACTGGAGCTTTGAAGAAGATAAAAGGGGCTGGGATATAGTCTATAAAGAATTTAGCCTAGATAGCGTGCCAGAAATTCAAAAATTTAGTGACAACACTTTGGAGTTTAAAGATATCCTAACTAAGATCGCTAAATTCGCAGATGAGATAGAGTGTGAGAACTTTGGCGACTGCTTTAGAAAGGGGCTAAAAGCGCTAAACGAGCCAGAAAATATAGAGCAAAATGTCCTAAATGCGCCACTTATGCCAAAGCTAAATTTAGCCCTTTTTACTGCGGCAAGTGCGGCTGATGTCTTTGGTGGCATGGGCTCTTGGAACGACGACGCAGCAGGCTGGGCGCAGCATAAAAGACGAGGCAAAGAGTATGATGAGCTTAGCAGTGAGCTTTTTACGCAGATGCGCAAAGCCACGCTTTTTGCCATAAATGAGTGGTAACTAGCCATTTATCTGATAGATCTTTTTTCGTTGGCTTGAGCTGCCGATGTTTAGGATTTTGCGGTATTTGGTTATAGTTCGGCGAACGATTTGGATGTTAAATTTAGCTTGGATTAGCTCTTGGATTTTTAGATCAGAAAGTGGCTTTTTATGATCTTCATTTTTGATAAGCTCTAGCAAAAATTCCTTTATCGCGGCGTTTGAAGTCTCCTCGTCAAAGCCAGTTGCGAAGAAATTTTTAAGTGCGACCGTGCCTCTTGGGGAGCTTAGATATTTGTTCGCGATCGCTCTTGAGATGGTTGAAGGGTTGCGCCCAAGCTCGTCAGCTAGGTCTTTTAGCTTCATAGGCTTTATGTCACCACCCAAAAAGTAGTCGTACTGATACTCAACTATCATGAGCCCTATCTTATAAAGTGTCGCCTTTCTCATCTCAAGGGCGTCTATGAGCTCGCTAGCCTCTTTTATGCGTGAGCTCACAAAGGCCTCTTTCTCGTCTAGTCCCTCGGTGTCGATAGAAATTTCAGGATAATACTCGTCATTTATCTGCACGCTTATGCCACTACTTGTGCTTAGCACGAAGATGTCAGGCACTGCCTCTTTTTCATCTTCAAGATACTCAATGGCTGGGGGATTTTTAAATTTCTTTATTATTTTTAGCGCATCGTCATAGAATTTAAGTTTTCTAAGCTTTTCTATATTTTCAAAATTTAAGATGATCTTTTTCGCGCACTCTATGATCTCTTCACTGGCCTCTGCCTCGCCAAGCTGAAACAAAAAGCTCTCTTTAAGATCCTTTGCGCCCACGCCACATGGCTCAAGGTAGGCAAATCTAGCCCTAACTCGCTCTACTTCGCTCTCGCAAAGGCCAGTAAAAATTTCATCATTATAAGAAAAATAACCCTCATCATCTAAACACTCAATGATCTTATATGCGATATCTTGGGACTTTTGCGTGGGGAAAAGTGGTGGATTTATCTGGCTAACGAGCTTTTCATAGAGGCTTTCTTTATAGATGCTTAAAGCCTCGATGCTCTCGCTAACCGAGTTTTTGCTAACCTGCTCGAAAAAATTTCGCCTTTTTTCGCTTTTTTCTAAATTTTTATGCTCGATCGTGGCAAAAGGGTTCTCTTTTATAAAAGGCTCAAGCGTCTCTTTTAGCTCGTCAAGCCCGCTTTGAAGGATAGGAAGCCAGCTTCTTAGCGTTTGGTTTAGTTTGATCTTTGGCGCTAAAGTTTGCTTTTGCCTTAGCATCATCTACTCAAGTAGCTTAAATTCTTCGCCAAGATAGTGCGTTCTTACGAGCTTATTGTTTGCCACTTCGCTCGCACTGCCGCTTGCTAGTAGTGAGCCATCTTTGATGACGTAGGCTCTGTCGCAAATGGCTAGCGTCTCACGGACGTTGTGGTCAGTTATCAAAACGCCGATGCCTAGCTTTTTAAGGTCTCTAACGATACTTTGTATGTCGCTAACTGCGATAGGATCGACGCCTGCAAATGGCTCATCAAGCAGCAAAAATTTTGGCTTAATGATGAGGCTTCTAGCGATCTCACAGCGTCTGCGCTCGCCACCACTTAGGCTAACGCCCTTTCTTAGGCGGATAGGCTCGATATTTAGCATATTTAGCATCTCATTTACTCTTTTGGAGATATATTCTTTGCTTTGATTTAAAATTTCAGCCCCAAGAAGTAAATTTTCTTCTACGCTTAGCTCTTTAAATATGCTTGATTCTTGCGGCAAATAGCCAATACCAAGGTGCGCTCTTTTGTGAAGCGGGACATTTGTGATCTTTTCGTCGTTTAAAAAGACATCTCCGCTAGTTGGCGAGATGAGCCCACAGATCATATAAAAAGTGGTCGTCTTTCCCGCACCATTTGGCCCAAGAAGCCCCACGACTTCGCCGCTATTTACCTCTAAAGATATGCCTTTTATGATCTCACTTTTCTTAATCGTCTTTTTTAGATCTTTTACTTCTAGTTTATGCACTTATAACCTCGTATTTTCTGCCATTTTTGCTAGGAGAAATTTTTACTAATGTATAGCTCTCGCCGTTTTTCTTTAGAGCTTTTTCTAAATTTTCATCGCCCCACTCTACCAGATGAAGCCCCTCTTCAAATAAATTTTCAAAAAGGCCATTTTTTGCCATCCCGTCAAAACCGATCTGGTAAATGTCGTAGTGGTAGATATCTTTACCATAAATTTGCATCAAAGAAAATGTCGGCGACGTCACGCTCTCATCTATGCCATGAGCCTTGATGATCGCCTTTACAAGCGTCGTTTTGCCACTTGCTAGATCGCCATTTAGTAGCACCACGCCACTTTTTGGCAGCACCCGCACAAGCTCGTTAAGCTCATTTTCCAAAAGCTCAAAAACCATCAAAGCTCTTTTACATATTCGCTTTGAGCGCTTTTTGGTATGCTTTTTGTGGCAGGGATCGCTAGCACCTCGTATCTCGCCTCGCGAGCTAGAAATTTGATAGTGATAACGTCGCCAACCTTAACATCTTTTGCTGCTTTTGCCTGCACGCCGTTGATGCTCACAACGCCGCTTTTGCACATATCTTCGCTAACGGCACGCCTTTTGGTGATATTTACTACGTTTAAAAATTTATCTACTCTCATGCGGCGGATTTTAACAAAAATAGCCTTAAATTTTTAATCCTTCAGATATTTTAAAAGCTCTTTTAAATTTAGAGGTATGACGCTGCCATGGGTTTCATTTTTAAATAGCTCAAAGTGAGAATTTACGCCACTTTGCTTTAAAATTTGGGCTAGATCGCTCGCCTTTAAAATGCCAGCTTTGTCTGTCTTGCCCTTTCTCTTTTCAAGCTCGCCAACGCTAAGAAAGACAAATTTAGCTCTTATTTTCTCTTTAAATTTACCATCATTCACATTTTGCTTTAAAATTTCAGACTCACCCCACCAAAGAGATGGCGAAGCGATAAAGAAATTTGAAAATACGCCATCATTTTTTAGCAAGGCATAGAGCGTAAAAAGCCCGCCAAAAGAGTGTCCATAAAGACTTTTTTGGCTGCCCTGCACGTTAAATTTCTGATCAATTAGTGGCACTAAATTTCTAGTTAAAAAGTGGCAAAACGCGTCAGCGCCCCCACCTTTGCTAAACTCCTCGCCCTTCGCCTTTGGCGTGAGGTCTCTTGTGCGTTTTTCTACCTCATAGCTTTTGTCTGTGTCATATCCTATGCCTATTATTAGCGGGGCAGCCTTGCCATCAAATTCATTTAAAAGCATGTTAAACTGGGCGTTTGCGTCAAGCAAGAAAAGCACATTTTTAAACTCATTTTGCCCCTTTAGCTTAGCTGTGAAAATTTTATAAATTTCATCATTTGCGCTCATTTTAAAGGTTGAAATTTCAAATTTACTAGCAGCTTTTTGGCTAAGTGGCTCAGGCGTTTGGCTAGGTCCTGCGTGCAAAGTCTGCGTCACGCCAAGCGTAAAAAGCAAAATTTTAAAGGCTCTTACCATTTTGCAGCGACCTTAAACCAAAATCTCCTGCCCTCTTGCGGATACCAGTAGTAGTTGCCGTCGTCTGCTAACGCCTCATCGTATCTTACTTTATCAAAGATATTGTAGGCATTTAGGCTAAGCGTTAGGTGCTTGTTTGCGTCCCAGCTTACACCTGTATCAAAGGTTAGTAGGTCTTTTGTGTTCTCTCTTATTCTGTTGCCAGCACCAAAATTTACGCTTGTTAGCTTGCTCTCGTAGTTTGCGCCAAAAAATGTCTTGACGCTTTTTACAGGCTTATATGTAAGCGTGGCGTGAAGTGTGTGCTCTGGCGTTGCTGTTAGGCTTTTGCCATCAAGTCTAGCTAGGTTTGTCTCGCTAAATTTCATAGGGCCTCTTGGCGTGTTTATCGTTGGGTTGCCAGTTTTTATCTTTGATTTATTATAGGTATAGTTTGAGCTTAAATTTAGATTTGAAAGGATGTCATAATCGCCACTTAGCTCCACGCCCCAAACGGTCGCACCTTCTATGTTAAAGTAAGTTCCCCAGCCAGGGCAACCCACACTTGGGATTTTTGCGCTTGGCGGGCAAGGACCAAAGGCTGGAATTTTATTTACATTACTGCCGTCAGTGTCTAGGATCTTATCTTTAAATTCATTTCTAAAAAGCGTCACCGAGCCTCTAAAGTCAGCTTGATTGTCATAATATGCCCCTACTTCATAAGTCGTGCTCTTTTCTGGTTTTAGGTCCTTGTTGCCAAAATCAACTATACTCCAAGCCTTTTGAATAGTGCCTACTTCTGGGGAGATTTGATTGACATTTGGTGTTTTATAGCCAGTTGCTACGCCGCCTTTTAAGCTTAGCGTATCTGTGGCGTTATAGACTAGGTAGGCTCTTGGCGAGAGGTGGTTGCCAAAAAATTCATTGTGCGTAAGTCTTGAGCCAAGCGTTAAAAAGAGCTTCTCATCTAAAATTTGCCACTCATCCTCGATAAATCCCGCATGCTCGCTCATCGAGTAGGTCTTTGGATCTTTTAAGCCGTTTCTTGAGGCGTTTGAGACGATGAATGTCGTGCCGACATTTTGCTTACTAAAGTCATAACCAAAAGTTAGAGTGTGTGCGCCAAAAAAGGTTGTAAATTTAGAGTTGAAGTTGTGATTTTTGGCTTTTGCTGGTATAAATTTATCAAAAAGGCTCGTTCTTTGCGTCTGGTCATAAATGTAGCTAAGATCGGCATTTAGGCTATCAAATTCACCAAGATAGCCCACGCCATAGCTCTTTTTTTCGTAGTCATAGGCGTTTAAAACCTTATTTGTCTTTATAGTGGCTGTTTTGCCGACTGTTCGCGAATAGTCGTGTTTTTCGTTTGAGCCAAGGATGAAAAATTTATTATGCTCATCTGGAGTGATCCAAAGTTTTGCGGTTAAATTTCTCTTATCGCTCTCTTGATAGCCACCTTTGTAATTATCCTCATCTCTTAGCTTTTTATAGCCCCAAAGCTGAAGCGCGAAAAGGTCCTTATAAAGAGGTAAATTTAGATAAAAGTCGCCCTGCCTGCCATCGCCTATGCCTTTGTGAGTGTTTATCGTGGTTGATATGCCGACGTTGCCGCTAAATTTTGAAAAGTCTTTTTTGGTAATGATATTTATAACGCCTCCAACCGCGTCGCTACCATAAAGCGAGCTCATAGGGCCACGGATAACCTCTATACGCTCGATCGCCTCGGCTGGCGGGATGAAATTTGAGTTCATGTCCCCTGCTCCGCCCTTTGGATTTGCGCTGCTTGAATTTACTCTTTTGCCATCAATTAAAACTAGAGTTTGAGATTTTTCCATGCCGCGTATCGAGATACCACTAGCTGGACCATCCTCGCCGCCAACGACATTTACGCCTGGCGCTTTTTGCGCGATAGAGTGAAGCGAGGTAAAGCTATCTTTTGTTAGCTCCTCGCCCTTTATTACGCTTATGCTTGCAGGGGCTTCTTTTATCTGCTGCGAAAAGCCGCTCGCACTTACTACGACGCCATCTAGCTTAGTTTCGTTGTTCTCTTTTTCTACTGCATAGAGAGAATTTGCCACACAAGCACTAAGGCAAATGGCGATAAATTTTGATCTATTCACGGATATCCTTTTGTTAAATTTAATCATTGATAATGAAAGCGAAACGCAAATTTAACAAAGCAAGCATAAAAACAATATTAATTATCATAATTTTAAATGATAATGTAGAAAAAATTTATGAAAATAAAATTTAAATCAATCTAAGAGGAGCTAGACCCAAAGCGAGTCTAGCAAATTTGAAGTTATTTTGAAGCGACCATTTCGTTGTATGAGCTAAATATCTCTCTGCTAAGATCTTCAAGCTTTCTAAACTCAGTGACAAAATGTTTTAAATTTTTCTCGTTATAGCCCTTGCCAGCTTCTGTCAAGATGGCTTTGATGTTTTTGTTAAACTCATCCACTAAATGGCGTGATTTTTCGTAAATTTTAGTGTGACTAAAGCTCTTTGCGCACTCATTTTCATACCACGCTACAAGATCATCTGCGTCTTTTGCTATATCGTCGCCGTAACCCTGCTCATTTACAGTGTCTGAATAAACACCCACTTTATAAACGATGATAGCTATCTTTGCGATGATGCCAAAGGTCTTGTCTTCTACATATTTTGATCTTTGGGCTGTCTCTTTTGCATTTTGGTTAAAGCTAGCTAAAGTTTGTTTGAAATTTTCGACATTTGCTGTGGCGATCTTTGAAATTTCATCTATCTTTTTAGAGTTTTCATCTATATCTTTGGCTTCTTGCTGAAGTGTTTGGATATTTACGCCGATCTCATGTGTCGCTTTTTGAGTGTTTTCAGCTAGTTTTCTAACCTCATCAGCGACAACTGCAAAGCCGCGTCCATGCTCACCTGCGCGTGCTGCTTCGATAGCTGCGTTTAGAGCTAGCAAATTTGTCTGCTCAGCTATATCTTTTATCAAATTTACAACCGAAGTGATGTCATCTGTTCTGCTATTTAGCGTGCTTATAGCGTGGCTTGAGCCCTCTATCAGCTCCTCAAGTGAGCTCATATTTACGCTTAGCTCATTTATGCTTTGCGTCGTGTCCTCAGCGATCCTAGCTGTATCTTGTGCCATGTGTGCCATTTGGCTAAGGTTTTTGATGCTCTCATTTAGATCGTTTCTAACATCTTCTATACCGTCGTTGCCATTGCCAAGTGCGTCAAGCTCTTTTGAAAGTAGGCCTCTTACTTTACTTTTGTGACTATCTTTTATGCCAGTTACGCCGTTGCTCATAGAGATGGCATTTTGTTTAAATATACCGCGAAACCCCTCTGTAAAGATATTTCTATATGTTAGTCCGCTTTGAGCAGCGTCTATTGAGGTTGAAATTTCTCTTTGAAGTGCCTCAACTTGATCAAGCAAGTCATTTATGCCAAGTGCTACTTCATAAAGTGGGTCATTTTCTTTTACATTTACTATCCTAGGCTCTAAGATGCCATTTCTAGCTGAGCCTACTACGCTTAAAATTTCATTTATAGAGTCAAGTTTTTTTCCAAACATATTATAGCCTTTGTAGGTTATTTACAAATTCATCATAACTTATATTTTTTTCTTTTAAAAATTCAGTTAAAAATTTCATCGAAGCATCCATGCCACCGCTCTTTTCTACCGATAATAACTTTTGATATATAGGCTCTATCACTTCAATCGCCTTTGGATTTGGCTTGCGTCTAACTGAGTAGTAGCCAACTGGATTGTTTTGCACATCAAGCGAAGTTGTGATATTTGCAAATACCCAGTAAAACCCGCCATCAAAGCTTTTGTTTTTTACATAAGCAAAAATTTCTTCTTTATTTTTTATGCGCTCCCAAAGTAGCTTGAAAACAGCTCTTGGCATATCTGGGTGTCTTATGATGTTGTGAGGCTTGCCCAAGACTTCAGCTTGCTTAGCTCCAACTATCTTTAAAAATGGCTCGTTACAATACGTAATACGTCCTTTTAAGTCGGTCTTTGAGACCAAAAAGGCGCTCTCTTCGACCATGTGTTCTTTGTTTTCAGACATCTTCTCTCCTTTAAGATTTTAATTATTTTAGTTTTTAACGGCTTTTGATAGATCCCACATCGGCAAAAATATACCAAGAGCTAGTAAAAGCACCATACCTGCTATAAAAACAAGCAAGATAGGCTCTATATAGTTTGAGATGTTATCAATAATATCGTTAAATTTCATCCTGTAATAATCAGTTACTTTTCCGGTCATATCGTCTAAGCTACCACTTTGCTCGCCAGCGCTTATCATCTGTATGAGCATATTTTCATATAAATTTGTATCTCTAAAAGCCTCCGTTAGGCTAACGCCCCTACCAACAAGTATCTTAACACCGCTTAGCTTCTTTTTGATATCCTTGTTTGAAACCGTTATCACAGCTGTATCAAGGGCATCTGCTATAGGTAAACCAGCTCGAACAAGCTCTGTAAAGATGAGGTTAAACCTGCTCATATTCGAATAAAATATGATCTTGCCGATGAGATAGACTTTCAAAAGGTATTTATCGACCTTATCTTGAAATTCTTCACTCTCAAGGTAGTATTTTCTAAGCAAATATCCGATAAACGCAAGTGCTCCAAGGATATAAAAGCCGTAGTTTGTCATGACGTATTCGATATTTAGCAAAATTTTAGTTGGCAGTGGTAGTTCTGCATTTAACTGCTCGAAAATTTCTCTAAACTGCGGCACAACAAGTATCATAAGGATGACAAAGGCTATGATGATCGCACAGATGACGGTTATTGGGTAGCGGATAGCTTTTTTAAATTTTTGCTGATTATCCCAGACTTCTTGCAAGATAGAGGCAAGCTTTGCAAGCGCGTCAGCCATATTACCAGTGCTCTCACCAAGCCTTATCATCGCAAGCGTCACATCGCCTAGCTCTTCTTTAAAATTTTCTATGCTATTTGTAAGGCTTGAGCCTTGATTTAGCTCCTCATCTATAGTTTGAAATATAAATTTAAGGCGCTTATCTTCAGTGGAGTTTGCAACCTCTTTAATGCTATCGTGGATAGAAATTCCAGCATTTGTCATAACGCTAAGCTGCCTTATGGTGGCTACTAAATTTGGGATTTTCACCTTTGGATTAGTAAAAGCCTTTGCGATTACATTTTGTAAATTTTCAAAGTTATTTATGCTAGAAGTTTGCGTCTCTTTGATCTTTACGATCATACCAGTGACATTTGCTTTATCTTTGATCTCACTTTTATTGTTCGCTCTTAGGCTCATCTTATGGCGTTTGCCGTTTTGAATGTACTCAACCTCAAAGTATTTCATATCTTAGCAACCCTATAAACTTCTTCAAGCGTGGTTATGCCATTTGCTGCTCTTATGACGCCATCATGAAACATATCTATAAAGCCCTCTTCGTAAGCTACGCTTTTAAGCTCATCTTTAGAAGCGCCATTTGCAACCATGCTTGCTATATGATCACTAATAGGTAAAATTTCACTTATCATCTCACGTCCAAGATACCCAGTTTGCGAGCATTGCGGACATCCGACACTTTTGTAAAACTGATAGTTTTCAGGGACAAATTTCTTAACCTCATCAAATGCCTTTTGAGATAGAGTGATCTTTTGTTTGCAGTGTGGGCAGAGCTTTCTAACAAGCCTTTGAGCCTCTATGCAAACGAGCGCGCCACTTACTAGATAAGGCTCGATGCCCATATCTATCATACGAGGAAGCGCGCTAATGGCGTCATTTGTGTGAAGTGTAGAAAAGACAAGGTGACCAGTAAGTGCCGCTTGTATCGCTATGCGAAGTGTCTCTTGATCCCTGATCTCGCCTATCATTATGACGTCTGGGTCTTGCCTCAAGATAGAGCGAAGCGCTGAGACAAAGGTAAGTCCAGCCTTTTCATTTACATGCACTTGTTGGATCATATTTAGCTGATACTCAACCGGGTCTTCAACTGTTATGATCTTGGTTTTTACGCTTTTTATATCATTTAGCGCACCATAAAGTGTAGTAGTCTTACCTGATCCTGTTGGACCAGTGACTAAAATGATACCATAAGGTGCTTTCATACTCTTTTTAAATTTAGAAAAGTTGTCTGGGTGCATGCCGAGGTCTTCTAAATTTATAATGACCTTTGACTTATCCAAAATCCTTAAAACTATACTTTCGCCATTTAATATAGGTAACGTCGAGATACGAAAATCATACTCTTTGTCTAAAATTTGAGCTGAAAATCTACCATCTTGTGGGCGGCGGCGCTCTGCGATGTCCATGTTTGAAAGTAGCTTCATACGGCTAACCATCGGAGGATAGATATCTTTATCAAATATAAATGTCTCACTTAGCATGCCATCGATCCTGCTTCTTACGATGCAGTTTGTCTCGGTTGGCTCGATGTGGATGTCGCTGGCTCTACTTTGGATAGATGTTTTTAAAATGATCTCTATAAGCTTTAAAATTCCAGAGTTTTCACTGTTTTGACCTTGGCTAGCCGAGCTTGAAAGCTCTCTTCTGATCTCTGTTATCACATCTTTTATGCTCTCATTTAGTGCTAGCTTGCTTATATATTTTTCTATCTGAGTTGGCTGAGCGATGGCAACTTTTAGCAGTTTTCTATTAAATAAATTTTGCACCTTATCTTGAGCCATAACGTCAAATGGATTTTTAAAAGCGACATATACGCTTATCTCATCTTCTTTTACTGGGATCGCGCTATATGTCTTTAGCTGAGCGGTGCTTAGTTTTTCGCTGATACGATAGTCGATGTCGATATCATCAAGATCAAAGTATAAAACCTTAAATTTCTCGCTTATAAATTTAACAAAAGCCTTGATATCAAGCTCAAGGTCGTTTGAAATTTCATCGATATTTACATGCCCTCTTCTATAAATATCAGACAAAATTTCCATAAAGTCATCGTCATTTAGTAAATTTTCATCTCTTAAAATTTTAACAAGACCTTTGCCTTCTTGCTCGCTTATCTGCTTTATCTTTTCTATATCTGATGTGCTTAGTTTGCCGTTTTGTTCTATATTTTTTAAGATTACATTTTCTACATTTTTCATTATCTATACTCTATTTGTGATTTCAGGTCGTTATTTTTAAAAATTTTAAGCACTAGCTTTGGTATTTGTCCATTTGTCGGACTGATCTCATACCTCGTGTCAGAATTTGGCTCTTCAAAGATAAATGTGCCAAGCTCTTCGACATACTCTTTTTTTACAAATTTATCAAACAAAAATGAAAGTATATAATCACTCTTTGGAAGCCTGATATAGCTTATATCAACGCCATCTATCATAGCGTGAAATAAGAGCTTTTTCTTAAACAAGATATCAGCAAAATAGGTAGCATTTTCTCTTGATTTTTCACTCTTTACTAGCTTATCGATCGGAGTTGCTAGTCTGTTTAGATCGTTCATCTTTATGCAAGCGATGCCAAACATAGAAATTTGCTCTTCGTTATTTTGTGTTTTTAAAAAGTCCTCAACCTTTTGGTTGCAGACTTTTGCGTAGTTTGCGCTGTTAAAGTCATCCCTAATCTCGGTTAGACTAACAGCAAAAACTTCACAAACAAAAACCAAAAAAATAGCAAAAAATCTCATAATGTTCCACTTTTTATCTTATTTATAAGCTCATTTATCGAAGCTTTGTTTAAGTTTTTATTATACTCCCTTAGAGCTTTTACGGCATCATCGCTTTGCTTTAGCTTATATTTTGACTTTGCAAAGATGATCCATGACTCCTCTAAGCTATTATCTATATCGTTTGCAGCAAGCGACCACTTTATAGCTTCTTTGTAATTATTATTTCTAAAATTTAATCTCGCAAGCTCAAGTGCAATAGTTGGATTATTTGTCTTTAAAAATTGTTCTCTTAGCACGCTCTCTTCATTTGATGCTGAAGTTACTTGTATATTTACACGCTTTCTAGCTGGCTTTGACTCAAGATCTATCACTTCATCTTGTGGCACGCTTATGCCGTTTATGCCATTTTGTTCGCTAAGTGGCTCTTCATCAGGGATATTTAGCTTAAGCCAACCTTGTGAGTTTCTTTGCCTTTTTGGGTCATTTTTTGAAGTATCGTTTGTCTCGTTTATCTTTACGACCTCTTCAAGCTTTTTAGCTATCTTATCAGCTAGCTCATCTTGCTTTTTGCCCTCTTCAAATTTAGCCTTAGCAACCTCGCTCTTTTGCTTTAGCTCACTAAGAACGCTTACATTTGTCTCGTTTTTTTCTACCATTTTTACAGCGGTTGCATTTTTGGCTAAAACTTTATCACTTTTACTAGCAAGACTTGGAGCTTTTTCTAAACTTAGAACTATCAACGCAGCCAGCAAAATGATGATAAGCAAAAGCTCGATGATTAAAATTTTAGAGTTTTTGGCATTAAAAATTTTATGCAAAAAGCCACCATTTTTTTTCTTGTAGCTCTCATAAAGCTTTTCAAGTCTTTGAATTTCTTGTGGTTCAAGCATCGATTAGCCCCGCATCAAGTGCAGCCATGGTAAGTATCATGATATTTGCCTTATCACCGCTAAGCTTTGAAGGCTGATACTGCTCGTAGTATTCGCAAATTTCATAGAATTTATACATGATCTTGTTTAGCGTTCTTAAATTTCCACCGCAAAATGAGTAGGCGCACTCATAGTCTTTTTTGTCAAATTTAAGGTATTTATCATAGTTTTTTTGACTAAGCTTTCTTTGCAAGTATATGATGATCTCATTTACATCAGCACTACTTAGCTCGATGCTCTCCCAAATTCTAGTCTGAAAATAATCTTTCGCCAAAATATCTTCATTTTCAGTTTTATGTATCGTAAATAGGAATTTAAACATCCTAGTATCAGCCATAAGCCTTATCTTCTCGATAAGCTCAGTCGGATAGAGCTGCGCTTCATCTAGGATAACCGTCATTTGATTTTTTAAAATTTCATCTTTGCTGCTAAAGTCTTTTGAATAAAATTTTATAAAGCTCTCAAAGTTGTTTATATCTTCAAGCTTTTTGCCATAAATTTGCTCACAAAGTGCCTCGATAAATGTCGCCTCGCTAAAAAATGGATGCGGAAAAAAGATGAGGCTTTTATCTTCTTTTAGATCATTTGCGATCTTGTTTAACAAAAAGGTCTTGCCGCTACCTGGCTTACCATAAAACAAGATAAGCTTTAGTGGCTTTTTTAGAGCTAAAACTATCTTGTTGTAGCAGCTTATAGAGTTGTCTAAATTTACGAAATTTAAACTCTCGTCTTCATCTATGAAAACATCTTTTATATGTGTATAAATATTTTCGTTACTCATAGATCGATTTAGAAAATCCTAGATCTTTTAGCGACTGCTGAACTGGTTTTGGATCTTCAAGATCAACAACTCTTGGCGTGATAACAAAGATAAGCTCAGTAGTTTTTACGCCATCTCTTGTGCTTTTAAAGACGCTTCCTATCAAAGGTATGTCAGCTAGAAGTGGCACGGCTGTATTTTGCTTATTTTTAGTCTGTCCTATAAGTCCGCCAAGTATGATCGTATCGCCACTATTTACCTGAACGACGGTTGAGAGCTTTTTCTGAACTGTATCAGGGGCGATCTCTCTAATGGCTGTATTTTGCGATCTTATGTCATCTTCTGCATACTTAAAGCTGCTTAAGCTTGGGTTGATGCGAAGCATGATCTTGTTGTTATCTGAAACTTCTGGAAGTAAATTTAACAAGATACCGATAAATACAGAGTATTGCTTATAAGTTGTTGTAAGCCTATTGTTATTGTTATTGTTGCTACCATTATCTGTCTCTTCCATTACGCGGTAGTTTATATTATCACCCACAGAGATTAGCGCTTGCTGGTTGTTTAGAGTGGTTACTTTTGGACTTGAAACGACCTTTGTTTTGCCATTTGTTTCAAGGAAATTTATCATACCATCAAGGCTAAAGTTTAAATTTGCAGCGATATTTAGTGTGCGGCCAAAGCCATCGCTTAAGCTGTTGCCCTTGTTTGTCCAGCTTGCACTTGAGCTTGCATTTGTGCCTGAGTTACCTATATATGAGTTAAATCCAAGCTCAAATTTACTCCAATCAACACCTTGCTTATACTCATTATTTAGATCAACTGCGATGATAGAAACATCGATGATGACTTGTTTTTTAAGTCTTCTTTGCATCTCAGCTATATATTTTTCAACGCGTTTTAGCTGTGACGGGGTCGCTGTAACCGTGATAAGTCCAGCATTTTGGTTTATGATAGGGTCTGGCGCCGTGATGTGCTCACTACTATTATTTAAGATAGCTTTTAGCTCAGCATCAAGCTTCTCCCAGAAGTCAAATTTCTCAGTTGTTCTTATCAAGTTGTTTTCATTTTTTATGTCGTTTGAGCTAGTGTCACTGCTTGAGCTATTGCCCACTTCTGACGGAGAGGCATCGACTGAAGCTTTTGTGATGGCTGTGCCTTCACGGATAGAGGTGATATAGTCTATTTTAAAAATTTTTGTTTGAAGCGATGAGATTTTTAAGACATTATTTGAAAACTCATAGCTTAAATTTTTCTCATTTAAAAGCAGATCAAAGACCTCGCTTAGACTCATGTTTCTAATATTTACGCCAAAGACTTTATCATCAAGCTCTTTTTTGCTATAAGCATCTTTTGCAACGATACTAAAATCACACATTTCAGAGAGCTGATTTAAAACATCTCCAAGGCTTATATCATCTGTGATCTTCATACTAAAATTTTTACTCAAGCATGTGCTTGGTTTTGCCATTATAGGGGTAGCTAAAAATGAAGCTAACGCCGCAGTTATAATAAATTTACTTAATTTTGATACCAACATTTTTACTTCCATTTTTAAGAGTTAGTTCTTGTTTTTCATCATCTTTTACGATGATAACCTTGCTATTTTGAACGCTTGTGATGTTGTAATCATCAACCATATCTCCCACTTTATACCACTTGCCATTTATATTTGCTTTATTTAGCAAAATGGCCTTTAGCATAAACCCCCTTGCAGAAGAGTATTTTGTAGTGTTTTGATCGCCTTTTGGAGCAACTGGCAAATTTAGCTTGAAAGGATCTTGCAAGCTAGAAATTTCACTGCCATTAAGCCCTTTTCTTTGCTCCTTTATCTTAACAAAAACTTCATCATAGTTTTTCATCTCGCCTTCAAACTCACTGCCAAATAGACCAAGAGATAAAATTAAAAATAAACCAAATTTTTTCATCAGTACTTCATACCCCACACAGAGATAGAGAGCTTAGCTCCTAGATCTTTTTGAGTGGAATTTATATCCATTTTGTGAAGATCTACTACGAGTTTTGACTCTTCAAGTCCGTTTATATAGCTAAGCATATCTTTAAAATTTCCAAGACAAGTGACATCTATATTTAAAATTTGCTCTATCTTTTGG
>NZ_POYR01000023.1:0-12402 GCF_002912425.1 Campylobacter concisus | reverse complement strand
CGGCGATCTTGGATAAAATTTCTGCGTCAAATTTGCCAACTTTTGCAACATCAAATTTATATCCACGAGCGCAAGCCTCTTTATAAACTTCCAAAAGATAGGTATTTATAGCATCGATAGAGTTTTCATGAGTGTAAAATCTAATTAATTGTGGGTGGTTTTTATAGCCTTTTGTCAGCCCCTCTAAAACATTTTTAGCCAGCAAAGCCTCTCTCCACAGAGCCACAAGACCCTTTACGTCAAGATATTTAAAATTTATCGTCCAGAGTCTCATTTTTACCTTATTTATATAATTAAAAATATTAGTTACCCTTTGCTATCTATGGTTTTTGTTTTACTAAGTCAAAAAGTCAACTAAAAAGTTCTGATAATAATAGTTTGCTATTATTGTAATAGTTTGTGATTTTATGCATAAAGGCTTTAAAATAACGTTAAAATCGTAGCTCAATGTTTGCAAAAGTTGATAAAAGTTTGTGATTGTTTGTAAATAGTGGCTACCAAATTTTAAAAATTTAATCCTTCCAAAGCCACCATTTTAGCTTGGTTTTATCTGGGTGCGGAGTATTTGCGTAATAACAAACCATGCGGTAAACATAGAGGATGCACCTATCACTGCCGCGACCAAGCGCCTTTGTGCGTTCAAACATCTCCTCAGGGTTCGCGCCCTTTAGCGAAGCGATATCCTTGTAGCCAAGTGCCAGTAGATCGGCCTGCGTCGCATCTCCGACATAGGGGATTTTCTTAAAATCGCTCAAATTTACCTCAAATTTCTTTTAAATTCCGCCAAGCTCGCCACTTTGAATGAAATTTTATTCGTGCGCTACAAAGCTTGCTAAATTTCATCTTGCTATTGCTTTCAGTCGTCGTCCAAACCATGATCACGCAATGATTTAATTAAAATTTATTACGCGAAAAGCCATGCTTAAAATGATTTTAGATCAAATTTTATGCAAGTTAGGGCGCTAAATTTGCTCCAAAATGCGTTCGCAAATTTCTCTTGGGTTTGTGTTTTCGTAGATCGGCCTGCCAACGACAATAAAGTCGCTGCCCTCTTGCTTTGCGCTAACTAAATTTGCAACCCTCTTTTGATCGCCCGCACTCTCGCCAAAAGGCCTAACACCAGGGCAAAGCGTGATGAAATTTTTATTTGTCACGTCTTTTATGAGCTTGCTTTCAAAGACCGAGCAGACCATGCCATCAAGCCCCGCTTCAAAGCTCATCTGGCTAAATTTCCTAACCGAGCGAGATAACGTATCGTTATAAACCGCTTCAAATTCGCTCTCGTTAAAGCTAGTAAGAGCTGATACAGCAAGCACCAAAGGGCGATTTTGCAGCGCATTAAGACGCTCCATCACAGTTTTCATCGCTCTCTCGCCAGCGCTTGCGTGCAAATTTATCATATCCACGCCTATCTTTGAGACGACCTCAGCGGCGTCTGCCATGGTGTTTGGGATATCATAGAGCTTTAGATCAAGAAAGATTTTAAACTCCCCTGCTCCTTTTAGCTCCTCTATAAATTTAGCTCCGTCTCTAAGATAGCTTCTAAGCCCCACTTTTAGCCAAAGATCAAGCCCTTTTAGCTCTCTTACAAGGGCTAAATTTTCATCCTTGCTCGCCATGTCAAGAGCGACGCAGAGCCTCATAGATCGCCCTTTATCTTATCTAGCACGCCGTTTATAAATTTTGGCGCCTGATCGCTTCCAAGCTCCTTTGCAAGCTCGATCGCCTCATTTATGATGACAGCTTTATCAGTTTGGCTAAATTTCATCTCATAAAGCCCAAGTCTAAGGATAGCAAGCTCTGTTGCGCCAACCTTGCTAAAGTCGCCATCTTTTAGGTGTGGCTTTAAAATTTCATCTAGTTTTTCTTTGTTTGCTAGCACCTCTTTAAAGGTCTGCTGCGCCTCATTTTTGCGCTCGTTTCTTATCTTTTTTTCTTCTAAAAATTCCTCTTCAAACTCCGTAGTTACGGGATTTATCTCGTTTGAGTAAAGTAGCGAAACTATGGCTTGTCTCACTTGATGACGTGTGGCCATTTTACTCTCCTAGTTTTTTGTATAAATTTAGCATCTCTATAACGCCCGTCATCGCTTCAAAGCCCTTGTTTCCAGCCTTGCTGCCAGCTCTCTCGATCGCTTGCTCGATGTTATCTACCGTTAGCACGCCAAATGTGACTGGTTTTGCGTATTTTAGCGTCACGTTTGCGATGCCTTTGGTGGTCTCAGCGCTTACGTAGTCAAAGTGTGGCGTTGCGCCTCTTATCACCGCTCCCACACAGCAAACCGCGTCAAATTTACCGCTTGCAAGCACCTTTTCAAGCGCCATAGGTATCTCAAATGCGCCAGGGACTAGCACTAAAGTTAAATTTTTCTCGTCGCCACCGTGACGTAAAAATGCGTCTTTTGCACCCTCTACCAAGCGGTCTGTGATGATGTGATTAAACCTTGCGTTGATGATCGCTATCTTCTCATCGCCTTTTAAAGCTAAATTTCCTTCGATTATTTTCATCTTTTCTCCTTTATTTTTTATGCAAGTTTAGCAAAAGCTTGTTTAAAAATAGACCCTTCATCAAACTATCTTTAGCATGATGACGCTAAAGATAATGAGCGCTAAAAACAAGGCTTTTTTAAAATTTATCTTCTCACCTTCAAAAACTACGCCAACCACGACTGCTCCGATCGCTCCGATGCCTGTCCAGATCGCATACGCCACCGACATAGCGATAGTTTGCATAGCATAGCTAAGTAGCGTTAGAGAAAGGGCGAAATTTCCAAGCAAAAGGATGAAATTTGCCCACTTTTTTATGCCTGCGCTTTTTGAAAATTTCGTGATAAAAAAGACGCCAGAGACCTCGCAACATCCAGCCAGTAAAAGCGCTAAAAAGTGGATCATTCTTTTATGCCTTTTAGCCCAAGCACACCTAAAATTAGCGCCGCTATAAAAAATAGCCTAATGAAATTTGGCATGATCCCGCTTGCTACGTAGTCACTAACGATCTCAGCTATCACGATAAAAACCGTTCCAAAGCCCACAAATACAGCATAAGAGATACTTACAGGCAGATATTTTAAAGCCTTCATAAACGAGACAAAACTTATGCTTACAAGCAACGTCGTAAGCAAAAATTCACTTAAATTTGACGCGTGTTTTAGCCCATACGCCCAGCCACACTCGGCCACCGCACCTAGAAATATCCATAAAAAGCCTCTATTTGACATAAATTTACTTCATCTCTTTTATAGTGCTAACGATCTCTTTTATATTTACGCCAATCGCCTTATTTTCAAAGCTATCATCGTTATTTTGTCCAACCAGCCCCTTTAAATTTCCAAAGACTCCAGGGTTAAACCTTAGCTCGCTAGAGCCATAATGCCTTAAAACTTCGCCATTTCTAACAACTTCTACCTCGTAAGTAAGGTAGATATTGCCCATCCTGTCGCTTTTAGCAAAGGTCGCCTCACCTATAAATTCCCTGCGGTGAGTTATCTTTATCTTTAGCTCGTCGCTAGAATTTGGATCTAGCAAATTTTCTTTTGTAAGCGCCTCAGTGATTTGCTTGTTATACTTTTTCTCGATCATTTTTGGGCTTTAATAGAAAAATTTTGTCGGTTCGTGGCGCTGCACATGAGTGTAGCTAATGCCCTCAAATTTATACTTGCCAGCAAGTGGCACCTTTGGCTGAGATGAGCCACAACCTACTAAAAACAACACTCCTAAAAGTAGCGCTAAAATCCTTTTCATCCCTCTCTCCTTAGTTTAAAAATTTAAAATTTCCTCTATCTTTAGCGTGTCATTTACGACCTTTTCAAGCTCGTCTAAATTTAGCATATTTGGTCCATCGCAAAGCGCTTCGCAAGGGTTTATGTGCGTCTCATAGAAAAATCCATCCACCCCAACGCTAGCTGCTGCCCTTGCAAGATAAGGCACAAACCTAGCGTCACCGCCACTTTTTTCACCAAGTGAGCTTGGCATCTGCACGCTGTGGGTCGCATCAAAAATGACTGGCGCAAATTCTCTCATCAGCACCAAATTTCTCATATCAACGACTAAATTTCCATATCCAAAGGTACTTCCACGCTCGGTTAGCCAGACGCCATTTGCCTTTGCGACCTCGTATCCATCGCCGCTCACACCTCTTGTTTCAAGCACCTTTTTAACAGAGTGTTTCATCGCTGAAGCTGCTAAAAACTGCCCTTTTTTGATATTTACGACCGCTTTTGTCTTTGCAGCCGCCACGAGCAGGTCAGTTTGACGGCACAAAAATGCAGGGATCTGCAGCACATCAGCCACTTCGCCAACTGGCTGAGCTTGATAGCTCTCATGGATATCGGTTAAAATTTTAAAGCCAAATTCTTTTTTCACCTCATCTAAAATTTCACAACCCTTTTCTAGCCCAGGGCCACGAAATGAGCTAATGCTCGTGCGATTTGCCTTGTCAAAGCTAGACTTAAAGTAAAAATCAAGCTTTGGATTTTCATTAAATTTAACTAGCCTTTTTGCCACTTCAAAAACAAGCTCCTTACTCTCTATCACGCAAGGTCCAGCGATTAAGATCATTTTTTCTCCTTTATTTTTCTTTAACAACTAAAATTCCACTCACCACTACTAGCAAGATGCCCAAAAGTGCCAAGTGATTTGGCAACGCATCGCCCATAAAATAGCCAATGATAAGCGTAAAAATGACGTCAGCGTAGCTAACCGCAGCGATCACACCAGCTTTTTTGCCAACTGCAAATGCCTTTGTCATAAACGCCTGAAAATAGTAGCCGCTAAGCCCCATCAGCAAGATAAAAACGACGTTGTGCCAGCTTGGCATAGCAAATTTAGAAAATAAAAAATCCAGAGGCTCATAGGTGAAAAACTCAGCCATCCCCATGCAAATAAGCGGCAAAAACGAGCCCCAAAGCATGAAGCTTAGCACGATGATATTTGTGCCGTAGCTCTTGTTTAGCTCCTTGACACTTGTGTAGGCAATAGCCGCTCCAAGGCCGCTCCAAATGCCGATAATATCAGTTTTATTGATACCTAAATTTGGCTGGATAACGAGCAAAATTCCGCCAAATCCTAAAAAGACAGCAAACCAGCCAAGCGAGCTTAGACGCTCCTTAAAAACAATGGCTGCGAGAATGGCTGTAAATATCGGGTTTGTCTTTTGAAAGGTAAAGGCTGTGGCTAAATTTACGTGCGCTACGTTATAAAAAAATGCAAAAAGCGCCACCGTGCCAACAAAACCGCGAAACATCAGCAAGAAAAAGTGCCCGCCAGTTTGTTTAAATGGAAATTTATAGATGGCGTAGATGACGATGAAAAGTCCGATCAAATTTCTAAAAAAAACAACTTCGATAGAAGGCATATCTTTACTCAGATACTTTGCAAATGCGCCAGTCACGGCAAACATAAAGCAAGCAAAGAGCATATAAAAAATGCCAAGATGTGAAATATAAAACCTTTTTAACATCGCAAAACCTCTAAATTTAAAGCACTCATTTTAATAAAAAATGGCTTAAATTTTGGTTGATTTTTTCTTTTATTTCGGCGCTTTTAAGCGTAATTTTATACTTTATATAAGAGAAAAATTTGTATAATCAGCCATCATAAAAAGGACAAAATTTGCAAAAAGTAATATTAGTAGGCAAGCCAAATGTCGGCAAAAGCTCACTTTTTAACCGCTTAGCAAGAAGACGCATCGCCATAACAAGCGACGTTAGCGGCACTACAAGAGATACAAATAAAGCTAAGATCGAAGTTGAGGGCAAAGAGTGCATATTAATCGACAGCGGCGGGCTTGATGATAGCAGCGAGCTTTTTAAAAACGTAAAAGCAAAGACCTTGGCAGAGGCTAAAAACTCAGACGTTATCCTCTACATGGTCGATGGCAAAATGATGCCAGATGACGAGGATAGAGCCATTTTTTACGAGCTTAGCAAGCTAAATTTACCAATCGCTCTAGTCATAAATAAAATAGACAGCAAAAAAGACGAGCAAAGAGAGTGGGAATTTGTAAGTTTTGGCGCAAAAAACGCCTTTGGAATTTCCGTAAGTCACAACACCGGCGTTGATGAGCTTAGTATGTGGCTGGCAAAGCACATAGAAGATAAGGTGCAGATAAAGGCCGATTTGAACGATGATTTTGATGATTTTTTAGAAAACTATAACGACGAGGGCGAGCTAAGCGACGAAATAGACTACGAGAGCAAAAACATAAGAGTTGGCATCATAGGCCGTGTAAATGTCGGCAAAAGCTCACTTCTAAACGCCCTTGTAAAAGAGAGCCGAGCCGTTGTTAGCGACATCGCAGGCACTACGATCGATCCAGTAAATGAAATTTACGAGCATGATGGCAGGGTTTTTGAGTTTGTCGATACTGCTGGTATCAGAAAGCGTGGCAAGATCGAGGGTATAGAGAGATACGCGCTAAATAGAACTGAGAAAATTTTAGAAGAGACAGACGTCGCACTACTCGTGCTTGATAGCTCTGAGCCACTAACCGAGCTTGACGAGCGTATCGCTGGCATCGCCTCTAAATTTGAGCTTGGCGTCATAATCGTGCTAAACAAATGGGACAAAAGCAGCGAAGAATTTGACGAACTTTGCAAAGAGATAAAAGATAGGTTTAAATTTCTCGCATATGCGCCGATCATCAGCGTTTCGGCACTTGGCGGCAAAAGAGTGCATAAAATTTACCCGCTCATAGTTGAAATTTACAAAAACTACACCCAAAAAATTCAAACATCAAAGCTAAATGAAGTGATCGGCGAAGCGACCAAAGCGCACCCACTGCCACGAGATAAAGGCAGGGTCGTGAAAATTTACTACGCAGCACAGTTTAAAACCGCACCTATCATGATAGCACTCATCATGAACCGCCCAAAATGCCTGCACTTTAGCTACAAACGCTACCTAACAAACAAGCTTAGAGAGAGCTTTAACCTAACTGGCGTGCCTATCGTGCTAATCCCTAAAAAACGTGGAGAGAGCGATGAAAACAAAGAACAATAATATCGTTTTGATAGGGTTTATGGGCGTTGGCAAGGGCACGACTGCAAGGGCGCTAAGCAAGGCGCTAAAGACGTTGAATCTTGACTGCGACGACTTGCTAGAGAGCTCACAAAATATGAAGATAAAAGCTATCTTTGATGAATTTGGCGAAGAACATTTTAGGCAACTTGAAAAAGACCTTGCTAAATTTCTAGCCACAAATGTCAAAAATGCGATCATCTCGACAGGTGGGGGCTTTGCAAAGGTTAAAAATTTAAACAAAATAGGCACCGTAATCTATCTAAAAGCAAGCTTTGATGCGATCATGCAAAGGCTAAAAAATAGCAAAAATAGCGAGAAAAAGATCGCTAAGCGCCCACTTTTAAGCGACCTAAAAAAGGCTGAAGCGCTGCATCTGGAGCGAGAGAAGCTTTATGAAAAAAAGGCTGATTATATCGTTGAAGTCGAAGGCAAGACCCCAAAGCAGATCGTAAAAGAGATAAGGATACTTTTAAAAGTTTAGTTGCAAAGTGGCGTGGGCTGCTTGCAACGATAAATTTCAAGATCAGGCTAGATGGGTGTCTAGTGTGGTGTTGGAATTTGTGATGTTTGAGCTAAATTAAACGTTTTGTAGTGAGAAATTTTGGCGAAGTTTTGAGATAAATTTTTGCTTCACTTTGATAAAGCGCTAAAGCGACAAATGTTGTGCGGTTAAATTTAATAGGCATTTAGCCTGCAAGCTAAATTTTAAGATCAAGCTAGACTAAAAAGTCTGACGTGATGTTGAAATTTAAGAAGTTTTTAACAAAGGATTTTTCGTTTAGGCAAGACGAAATTTTGTTTTTAAGTGAGGGCTAGATAGATGGTCTGCCAGTTAAATTTTAAGATTAGATTAGATACAAAAATCTAATGTAACGTTAAAATTTAAAAAAGCATTTTGGCGAAGTATCGTGAGATGATTTTGATAGTTGTGTAGAAATTTTAAGCCGAGGCTAGACATATAGTCTGCCGAAAGCTTAAAATTTCAAATCTCTATCAAAAGCGCTCGCGAGAAAAAGCCAAATTTGAAAGGATAAGATGAGAGTATTAACCGGCCTCCAACCAAGCGGAAAGCTGCATTTAGGCAACTATTTTGCCTCGATAAAGCAGATGGTTGATATGCAAGAAAAAAACGAGATGTTTATGTTTATAGCAAACTACCACGCGATGACCAGTCTTAGCGAGGCAAAGGCGCTAAAACAAAACACATTTGACGCTGCGTGTGCCTTTTTGGCGCTTGGGATCGACCCAAACAAAAGCATTTTTTGGGTGCAAAGCGACGTTAAAGAGGTGCTTGAGCTTTACTGGGTGCTAAGCCAGCACACGCCTATGGGCCTACTTGAGCGCGCACACAGCTACAAAGACAAGGTCGCAAAGGGCCTTAGCTCGCACCACGGACTCTTTAGCTATCCAGTTTTGATGGCAGCTGATATCTTGCTTTATAACGCGCAGGTCGTGCCTGTGGGTAAGGACCAGATCCAGCACGTAGAGATCGCGCGTGATATCGCGATCAAATTTAACAACGAACATGGCGAGATTTTCACTCTGCCTGAAGCAAAGATCGATGAAAACGTAGCCACCGTGCCTGGCACAAACGGCGAAAAGATGAGCAAAAGCTACGGCAATACGATCGATATCTTCGCGGACGCCAAGACGCTTAAAAAGCAAATTTCAAGCATTGTAACTGACGGCACACCGCTTGAAGAGCCAAAGCAGTGGCAAAACTGCAACGTCTATAATATCGCAAAGCTTTTCTTAGACGAGAGCGGCCAGCGCGACTTGCAGGCTAGATATGAGCGTGGCGGCGAGGGACATGGGCACTTTAAAGCCTATCTAAATGAGCTTGTTTGGGACTATTTTAAAGATGCAAGAGAGAAATTTGAGCACTATCAAAATAATCCTGATGAGGTGGCTAAAATTTTAGATCTAGGCGCTAAAAAAGCTCAAAATATAGCTCACGAAACGATAGAAAAAGTGCGTGAAGCAGTTGGAATTTACAGATAAGGAAAAAAATGCAAAATTTATATCCCTACGCGCAGATAATCCACCTTTTTTGTGCGATCATATTTGTTGGCTACCTATTTTTTGATGTGATTATCTTAAGAGCAGCGAGCAAAAAGATTCCGCCAGAGCTTGCGCAAAAGGCAAAGCAAGCCATCGGCTCGGTAGCTGTTAGGATCATGCCTATTTGTCTGCTACTTTTAGTTCTAACTGGTGGCATAATGATGAGTAACTGGGTTGGCAGCAAGGCTGGAGGCTACTTTGAGACAAATTTACAGATCACTTTTATGATCAAATTTTTCTTAGCGATGGTGATCGTGGCTGCGGTTATAGTAAATTTGAGTTGCAAATTTATATTTAAGCGCCCTAGCCCACTTGGCGACATCCACCCTATCGCACTTACGCTTGCGGTGCTAATCGTTCTGCTTGCAAAAGTTATGTTTATGGTTTAAATTTAGAGGCTAATTTTGCCTCTAAATCATAAAGACTTTTTTATAACATCTAATATTTTTTCATTTTCAAATTGCGTTTCAAACTTCACGTCAAATCCGCTACTACTAAAAAGCTCTTGTGCATGCTTAATCTTTTGCTTTTCGCTTAGCGCAAGTTCGCTTTTAGGTTTATTTTTTGTTTCTATGATGAAATTTAGTCTGCTTTTACCATCTTTTTTATTTATTATGTAAGCAAAATCTGGCGAATACGTACCGCCACCTGCTACTGGGATTTTTATCGAATTCTTTGGGATTTTTGTAAAGACAACTACTTCTGAGATCTCCTCAATAATATTTTCTTTCTCAAGTTCTGAGTCATAAAATATCTCATCAAACAAATACTCTTTTGCTGACTCGCCTTTAATGCTTTGCACACCAAGATCTTTAGCGCTTACATCTTTTACATCTCCTTTTTCATCTGTAAATTTTGTTGGATGTACACTACTTTCTACTTTTTTATAAGAGATGCTAAATTTGCTTATCGCATTTTCTAGCAAGTAGCGATTAAATTCATTTTTTAAGGCATATATCGTAGATAAATTTAAATAATTTTTTATATCTACTTCTTTACATTTTTCAAATGCAATATACAACGTATCTAATCGCACACATATCACGTCACTTAATTTCACTAAAAATTCTTTATAAGTCAGTGTATTTATAGGCTCTATCTTATCTTCTACACTACTTATATTTACGACGCTCATACCACTTTTTGTAGCATTTACGCCAAATCTCTGCACCTCAAGCCCATTTGGTTTAAATATATCTTTTCTATTAGATAAAAAATCACTAAAAATTTTACCAAATTCGCTTTCATCTTTTATCATATATTGTAGGATCGCTCGCTCGTTTAGCCTCTCCCAAAGCTCTTTTAGCTCAGTAAACATGGCAGGTCTTATCTTCACACCTTTTTTCTTGTCTTCGACGTTTCTTATCTTTTGCGATAAATTTCCGTTTCGTAGCGGATAAATCTCTTTAAATTTTTCGTATCCACCTTCTAAAAATTTATTACTTCTGTTAATAGCACATTCTTCATCAAGTCTTTTTAAAATTTCGTCTTTGCTTATACCAAATTTCAAAGCCACAAGCCTTATCATTTCTTCAGTAAGTTCTTCTTTATTTAACTCAGTTTCAACACTTTCATTTATCTCGTTTATCAAGCTATTTGCAAAGTCCTTTTCTTTAAAATCAACAATATAGTTAAGCATAAATTTATCATCTTTTACACGAGCCATATACTCATTTACAGGCAGTCTTAGCCCACGCCCTACTTCTTGTAGCTTACTTGTATTTGAGCCACTACTTCTTAGTTTGCAGATAGTAAATACATTTGGATTATCCCAGCCTTCACGTAAAGTCCATTTTGAAAATATAAAACGTCTTGTGTTATCTAGGCTTAACAAGCTCTCTTTATCGTGTAAAATTTCATCTATCTCTTTTTGTATCTTCTCGTCTTTATCATCATTATCTTTTGAAAAGTATCCACCATGAGTTAAAGAGAGATCGTCAAGCGATTTTTTTAAATAATCTTTATAAAATCCAGGCTCTTCTTCTTTATAAATTTGCTCCATTTTTGATTTTATAAGTTTTTCAAATTCAGCTCTAAATTCTCCTTTTTTCTCACGGTAGCTATCTATATCATTTATAAAAAATAGTGCAAGCGGTTTTATACGAGGAGATCTCTTCATCAGCTCACGCTCATTTTTAAAGTGCGCATCTACAGCAACTTCTAACATCTTTTGTTGAAGTGTTTGCGAGTAGCTAAAAGGGTTTATTTCATCCCCTCTTTTCATCTCTAAGCCGTTATTTAGTAACACGATTTTTGTATTTAGTTTCTCTATCCTAATGCCACTTAAATTTTCATCTATTAACTCCAGATCATCACCCTTACCAAGATCATAAAACTTGCTTTTTCTATCAGCTTTACGCTCAAATTTAGCAATCGTTCCGTTCGTAGATACCAGCCTTGCGCTTACATCAGCCGCCTCGTCAAATTTAGCTACATAAACCTCTACGCCTTTTACTAGATCCGCATTAAAAGCATCAAGTGCATTTAACTCATAAATTTTATTTTCAAACTCTTTAAAAGTAGCGCCGTATCTAAATGTAAGTCGAGCGTTAAATTTCTTCAAATTTTCCCACGTTTTATTTTCTTTATCAAATTTATGTGGTTCGTCTATTATCAAAATAGGCCTTATATGTGAGATAGCCTTAAAAGGATTTGATATCTCGTCAAAAAGAGTTACGTCAAATTCTTTTTGCATTGTTTGAGAGTTTATCATGCCTTGATTTATCACAAGCACGTGTATAGCATTATTTTCGCTAGCTCTTGCATACTCGCTTATCGCACTTGGCATACGCTCTTTTTTATCGTTTTGCTTTGCGCTCTCGACTAGATAAATTTTGATATTTTTAGAGTAGATATCTCTAAAATGCTCTCTAGTAGCTTCTGAGTTTAAAAAGCTCATCGTTCCGGCTTTTATAGAAAGCGTCGGCACTGCGATTATAAATTTAAAAACGCCTGAGATTTTATTTAGCTCAAACATCATTTTCGTAAACGTATACGTTTTGCCAGTTCCAGTTTGCATACAGATGTCAAAAACCTTGTTTTTGCTTTCTATTAGAGGATTTTGCTCTGCGTTTAGGCTCGTTTTTATATCACATCCAACTAAAGCATCCATCACCGCATTTATTGCTTCATTTTGATGAGGCAAATCTTTTTCGTAATTAAATCCAGCCATTTTTAATGCCTTGCAATTAAGCTTATTTGCAAATTCTTTTTATTTGCATAATTTTTAATAGCTTCATCTAGCTCACGCCATCTCGAGCTTTCGAAATTCGGCTCGTAAATTACTATTTTTTCAGGCGCAAATTCTTTATCGCTATCTATT
>NZ_POYR01000022.1:0-6230 GCF_002912425.1 Campylobacter concisus | reverse complement strand
AAAATAAGCAAAATAAATTTTCTAAAAGGATATAGGATGAAATTTATAGGCATTATACTTCTACTACTAACAAGCATATTTTTAATAGCTTGCTCTGCAAATCAAGCAAGCAATAAGATAAGTAACTCTGAACTAGAAAGCCTAGCTAGCAAATATGGTGGAGTTTATGTGTTTAATCAAAAATTTGTTGAGGAGATAGAGAAGAGAGAAGCTGAAAGAAAAGAGCTAAGAAAAACACTTGGTGATAAGATAAGGTCAAATCCTAGAAAAATAAAACAAGGGGATAAATTTATAACTATATATGATGTTGATACAACTTTGATTGATAAAAATTTGCCAAAAATTCTATCTAACGGCAAGCGATACTATCTTGATTCTATTAATTATGAAAACCAAACAGGCAAAAGAGTTAAAATTCCAAAAGAATTTGCAGATAAAATTATAAATTTCATAGGACTTGAAAACTACAATAAGTTTAAACCATCAATGGGGTTGGGATATTTCTATATAGACAATAATGGTGTTGTAATACCTATAGACATATCAGCAACATACAGCTATCAATCAAAAAAATATGGCTTATTTGGCGATGAAGGGGCTGGGATAAAATTTAGTAAGAGCGAAACAAACTATGTCTTAGGTGGAAATAAATTTTACTTTGATAGCTCTAAAAACACTTTTGTTAAGGAAAAATAGTGGAAAATAGCAATAATAACCCTAAAAATAAATCTGTAAAACAAATAATATCTGATATAAAAGACCATGCTGATATGGCTGATGCTTCTTACTCATTTTATGAATTTATAGATAAAAATGAAAAATGGAGTAAATCGGATGAATTTTATAACTATAAAATACTTAAAAAGCCTAATCCTAGGTGGGTCTATGCTGATGGTATTAGAAAAGGTGATGTATTAAAAATAAATTTGCAAGATGAAAATGAAAATATCATAAAAGAAGCCGGCGCTCTTACAGCTTACGCTCTTTGTGTAGAAGCCAGATTTATGAAAGACAAGGAGATAATAGCTCCAAATGATTATGAAGACGAAAAAGAAGATAAAAAATTAATTGATAATGACATTAAAAATTTTATAAAAGTAGATGAAAGAGATTTTTCTCAGCGAATTTTCTATAAACCAACCTCCCTATCTCACCGAACAAAAACATTTGTAAATAGATATGAGCTGATATCTCACCAGTCAAATACCGCAATATCTGGCTTTTCTTACACGATATTTAAGGATACAGAGCCTACTATGAGTAGTGACAAGCCAAGATATATCATAGCTTTTAGGGGCACGGAGGTTGGCGGTGCTGAGCTATTAAAAGACTTGGTGCTTACTGACGTGTTTATAGCTGCATTTGCTGGACTACCTCAGATCATATCGCTCTTTACGATGATAGGCGATATAAAAAAGGCTATCAGAGAGGATAGTGGTAGTGACGAGAAAACGCCTAACTTTAACGTAAGTATATGTGGCCACAGCCTTGGCGGACATCTATCTCAGGTATGTTGCTTGTTTTATAAGAGTTTAAATGTAGATGAGCTTTATACATATAATGCCCCTGGTATAGGTGGTCTTGCTATCAGTGCTTTGCATTTTGTATTTAGGGTGGTTAGGCTGATAGTTAAGATGATCAAATTTTGCGTGCATAAGCTGCTTGATCTTTTTGGATTTACCAGAAAGGTCATAGACAAATGTGTAGATAAGATATATAACGGCTCAAAAAATACTGATACTCTAATAAGCGAGTGCAAAGATCACAAAGACGAGCTAGACCCTAACTTACTAGAGGAGAGTGCTGCTAGCTGCAAAACTATATACAAAGACCGCATACCATTTGAGATACACCACTGCGAGACTATAAAAAATACTGTGACTTGTGAGGAATTTAACATAGGCAACGACTTTAATAGAGCCATAGAGCCTACTGTGTCGGTGATAGCTGATCTAGGCTATAAACTAGGGCTTACTCCAAATGACAGGATAAACTACAAAAATACGCCTAGGCTTCATCTGCTTCATATAGGTCATCTCGATGGCAATTACTATAAAAACTCACACTATATGACTAGTATAATATATGCCATATATCTATATGACTACCTTTTAAAAGAAGATAAAAATTCCAAGAAAAAGGCGCTAAGTGAGGACATATCCTATGCACTAACATATCTTGATAAGCTATCTGCCATACTAGTAGACAACATAGAGGGCAATAAATATAAGCTCAGCGATAAAAACGAAAATATAAAAGATGATAATCAAAACTATATAAGTATCATTTTGGGAGAGCTTTATCATATACTAGAGAGCCTTGGAGATGAGGAGTATCAAGAGATAATAGACAAATACTCTGCCGAAAGTGAAAATAAGCTAAGTAAAGTAACCTTGGTGGATATGCTGATGGATCTGGCGGATAAGCAAATTTATGCAAGGATAATAGACAAAAACGATATGGACGATAGCTCAAATATACCTTTAAATCAGATAAGATCGTTGCAAAAGATGTATCCACTGGAATTTATACATAGCGAAAACGAGCTAATAAAAGATAAAACTGATATCACGAAAGCCTACACCTACGGCTCAAATCTTACAAAGTGCTATTTGCCAAAAGAGAAAGATAGCTTGTTTATAAAGGCTAAGAAGGCTCAGTTTAAAAATGCTATGTTTAGTGATAACTTTACTAGCATTTATATAAGAGATAATGGGGCTAAAGAGAAATTTAGCCTAGATAGATCAAGCTCTACGGCGTTTGCTGACACTAAGGATAAGCAGCTTTATATATTTTTAAACGATAAGGATGTTGTGGACTGCGATGAAATTTATAATAAGATAGAAGATAGGCTAAATATAGAGGACATTAGGTCTTATACGCCAAATGTCTTTTTAAACTCTATGCCACTAAACACCGCCACAGAGCAATCAGACTATCCACTATACTTTAAAAAAGAAGAGGATGGGGAGGAGTCAAATTCTAACCTGCTAAGCTTTGCTCATCAGCCAAGAGATGAGGATAAAGACAAGGGAAGACTAACTATCGATTATAAAAACCAACGAGCTTGTGTGCTAAACTACTCTTTACTAAACAAAAGCCTAAATATAGACCTAAAACCAACAAACAAAGAGACCAAAGAGTCGCTTGAGCGGGCAAATGAGAGGCTAAATTTAGAAAAGAGAAGTAGTGCGCTAAGTGCTGGCGGCACTGCCTTTGCTAATCCAATAATAGAAGATGACGTGGTAGTTTGCCCACATGGTGGCCATGTGATCTTAAAAAGTAGAGCAGGCAAAAGCATAAGGTCAGATGATCAAGGCGTGATACTTGATGTTGACTTTATAAACTCACCTATAGTTGGCTGCTCAGCTAAAAACCCTTGCACAAAGGTGGCATATGTGCCAAGAGCGGCGCTTAGTCTAAAAAGTATGAATAACCACTATGCTGTTATGCAAGATCTAGTGCCAGCGTGCCTAAGCAACACTAGCTCACCGCTAAGGTGCATAAAAAAAGAAAACAGGATAAAGCTAGCTCATAGCATAGGTAGCCCAACATCTGAAGACAATAATGCTGCGGTGGTAAATCCAAATTTAAATAGTGCTCACATAAGACTGCATGTAAAATCAGCCCTTAATCAAGCAGACAACCTTGCTGTTTGCATATATAAGCTAAATGATGTGGAGCATAAAAACCAAGAGGGATTTAAAGAGATGGAGCTAAATTTAGATGAGGGCAGCGATGTAAAAGATAAGAAGCTAAAAGAACATCTAAGCTCTCGCTTTAGAGAGGATAAATTTAGTATCGCATCATTTAACTTCAAATACTCGCTCATGGATAAGAATTTCATCTTTATAACACCTAAATATATAGAATCTATTTACAAAAATATAACACTTCCAAAAAGTGGTATAGGATTTTTCCAGTTTGTGGATGATATAAGCGATGAGAGTAATCTTATCTACGTCACACCAAGCAAGGCTAAGACGGTGGATATAAAATTTGCTTGCGGGCTTGATAGCAAATATAATGATGATATAAATACAACAAAAACAGTGGTGGTGGCTTAATATGCAAAACAACGAAATAAAAATAACCTACTCTTGCGAAGAGACTTTAAAAAAGATAAAAGAGTATATGACTGATGCAAAGAGCGTGACGCTTTATACGTCTAGTTTTAATTATTTTACGTCAAGAAATACCATGATGGTAAATATAATACTTAACTTGATAGCTGATTTTTCAAGGCAGGACGGCAAAGAAGCATCAATAGTAACTGATTTTTATATAGACAAAGAGAGCTTTACTGATAGTGATCTTGGCAGAGCAAGAGAATTTGAATATAGAGGTATACCTGTAAAAGTAGTTCATAAAAAGAGTGCGATCGATAAATTTTTTATAAATTTAAAAGAGAAGATAGACCCTATAAGAAATAAAAAAAATGATGAATATGTGATAGAAGCTGCTCAAGACGAGAAAGAAAGAAACCTATTAAGAAAGCTTGGCGAAAACGAAGAGCCAACAAAAATAACAGGCAAAGCGCCTTTGAGTTTTTATAATATGTTTGATCTTGCGGTTACGTATTATGATGACTGTAAGGATATTATAAGAGATTGTTTAAATACGTTGAAGCAGGACCTGCTAAGTGACGCTAGATCCTTGATCTCTAGCGAGGGATTAGATGGGGCTAAATTTGAAAGAAGCATAGAAGAGTGTTTCGATGAGCTAGACAAAAATTTAAGCAAGCTAAATAATGATAGCGGTCAATTTCTTATAAAACAAGTAGTGCTTTTTATCCTTAGCCTAGCTGATTTGAGTGGTGAAAAAGGGATAGGCAAGATGTTAGCTTCGACTGGCTCAGGGCTTTATGAATTTATAAAATTAAACCTTAAATTATACGAATACAAAACCACTAGAGCACTTTATGGAGTATCCTTGCCTATACTTAACTTTTTTACATCTAGATTTGCTTCTATTATAAATACTATAAATGTAAATTCTAGTTGTAATGTACTAGTATTTAAAAAGGACAAAGATGACAGAGCTGGATATTTTATAGATATCACTCATCTAAATTTTGGTTATCGCTTTCTTACAGACTCAAATAATCTAAACGAAATGAACTACAATGCAGATGAGGGTTGCAGTATCTATGGATATTTAGATGATGCAAGAGTGTTTGACTACACTAAAGAACAGATCAATTATAATGTCGTAAATAAAAATTTAGGCTTTGGCTCTGGTGATGATACTCTTTTTGATAAGCTTAAAAAAGAGATAAAAGGACTAAATGCAAATCTAAATTTCATCTGTGCTACAAATTTTAACTCTGTAAAACTGGCCAATCTAATATCAGATAAATCTGATAAAAACGGCAAATCTACAAATGATGAGATGAATAGCAAGGACTTTTCAAATTTAAACAAAAACTACATCGTTCTTTCAAATTCTCCTTTTAGATCTAATGCAGGGCTAAGAGAAGAAGTTATAAGCAAAAGCTTAGATCAAGAAATAAAAGATGAGCTAAATAGATCAAATAGAAGCAGCCTTGTAAAACAAAATTTCAGTGATATAAAGACCCTAGAGCCTGTTAAAGACTATAGTAAATATAGTATAGATATAAATAAAGGCAATAACAAATCAACTCTAGTTTTAAATTTATCCCCATTTGCTAGAGTAAGTAAAAACTATATAGACAACATTAAAGAAAAAGTAGAAGAGTATAAAGATCTTGCCTATAATGATGACATAGAATATCTAAATCAGCACATTAAATATGAAGAGCTTCTTGGAGTAAATGTCGCTCACGTAAATGCTTATGCTAAACAGCCAAATGATATGGAAAAGATTAAGAAGAATGAAGAGACCTATATGAAAAAAGTCACGCTGACTATTAAAGAAATCATTAACAAAATAAATGATAATGTTTGGGATAGAGGCTATCATGAAAGGTGTGCTAATGTAGTTGGCCCATATAATAACTATTATTCTCTAATAGAAGTGTTTTCAATTGGAATAGCTTATTTTATAATAACGAAAAGTTTTTCTGGAAATTTAATTAAAAAATCAAAGGAATATATAGATAGTGAATTTATAGAAGTAGCAAATACACAAATGAGACTTATCCATTCATATGCTTTTGTAAAAATGGGAGATACTAATTTAAGAGTATTTTTTTATAAAGAAATAGCAGAAAAAAGCGATCTAAAAAGCGGTAGTTATCTATGTATAGA
>NZ_POYR01000021.1:0-6155 GCF_002912425.1 Campylobacter concisus | reverse complement strand
GCAAAAAAGATAAAGCAAAAAAAGCAGATAATCAATGAAAAAGAATTGGATTGTATTTTTTGGATCAATAGCATTTTTTATAGTAGGTGCTATTTGCATAGTAATCCTAAAACTTCTCTTTGGAGAACACTACGGTGACGTTATTTTTGCTGGGATAATCTTGACCAATATATATTACATAATTAAAAACGGTATAAAAAAGAGTGACTTTCGGAAAAAGAATTTTAAAACAATGGACGTCACAATAGGTGGCGTCTCTTTGGTACAAGCTATATTTGTATTTATAATGTGGGTTGGTTACAATGCAACAAGAGGATAAGCATAAAATTTGGCAATGGAGATTTACAGACTGCAGCAGAAGTAGGAACAAATTTTCTTACTACAACAGGACAAGCTATTGTAGATAGTGTAGAAAGCAAAAAAGATAAAGCAAAAAAAGCAGATAATCAATGAAAAAGAATTGGATTGTATTTTTTGGATCAATAGCATTTTTTATAGTAGGTGCTATTTGCATAGTAATCCTAAAACTTCTCTTTGGAGAACACTATATTGATGCTATGGCTGTGTTGCTAATATTTGCCAATGTATGTTTTATGATGAAAAACGGTATAAAAAAGAGTGACTTTAAAAAAGAATATATACAAAAAATGGAAATAAAAAGAGGTGGTGTTGCTTTAATTCACTCCTTTTTAGTTTTTGTATTTTGGCTTCTTTACAATGCCACAATGAGATAAACATAAAAGTTGGTATAGTATCTTGTTGCAGGAACGGGTCAAGTAGTAGCCGATAGTATAAAAAGCAAAAATGACAAAAGACAAAAATGAAGAAATTCTTTAAAAAAGTATTTTTTACACTTGTTGTCGCTATAATATTCGGTCTTGTTCTAAATGGCTTTTTGCATATATTAAAATACTTTTTCGGAGAAATTTATTATATAGATGCACTAGGTTTTATCTTGGTATGTTTTTATGGATTTTTTGCAATAAAAAATGATATTAAAAAAAGCGACCTTACCAAGAAGAACCTAGAAAATATAGAGATAAAGTATGGAAGTGTGGCGTTATTTTACACGATCGTAATTCTTCTAATTTGGCTAATGCTAATTTGTATAAGATATTTCTAAAAAAGAATTTTAAAACAATGGACGTCACAATAGGTGGCGTCTCTTTGGTACAAGCTATATTTGTATTTATAATGTGGGTTGGTTACAATGCAACAAGAGGATAAACAAAAAAAGTTGGCGTATAGCATCAGCTGCAGCTGCAAGCTCAGGAACATATGGCTTTAGCGTAGGAGTAAGAGCTGATCTTGCTACCACTAAACAAGAGAGCTCTTTAAAACAAACTAGCTCAAATAAATCTAGCCTAAATGCTAAACATATAAATATAAACTCAACTAAAGATATATCTATCACAGGCTCAGACCTAGCATCAAAAGAGTATATGAGCCTAAACTCAAATAACCTAAACATAAACTCTAGCGAAGATAGTTTAAAATATAAATCAAACACCAAATCTCTCACAACAGGATTTGGTTTTACATTTTATGGAGCAAACTCTAGCTCACTAGAGCTTGGAACAAATAGCTTAAAACAAAGCGAACAAAGCCTAACAAATAACAACTCTCATCTTTACTCAGCTAAAGATATGAATATAAATACAGCTAATGACGCAACCATCAAAGGAGCAAATTTAAGAGCTGATGAGAGATTAAATTTAAAAGTAGGAAATAACCTAAGTCTAGAAAGCACCAGAGATATAAAAGATGCTAGCTCTAAAAGCAAGGGTATAAATTTAAGCGTAAGCTACTCTGGAGCAACTAATGCTAAAAACTTTGCATCTGGAGATAGATCTCTAAGCTCTGTTGGAGCAAGCATCAGTAAGTCAAACTCAAATACAAAGATAAAACAGACGAACCTCTCATCTATAACAGCCAATGAGCTAAACGTAGAGGTAGGCAAAAACACCCATCTAAAAGGATCACTATTAGCAGCAGGAGAGTATGATAAAGACAATACCTTTATAGATAACCACAACCTAAATTTAAAAACAAATACCCTAAGCTATGAGAACCTATCAAATACAAGCTACAACAAAGGATCATCTCTTAGTATAGGAGCTAATTACTCAGTATGTAAAAAAGATGATAGTAAAGCTAATCAAAACAGCCAAGGCAAATCAGACTCAAGCTACTCTGGCCTAAAGTCAATAAACTACTCAAACAATAGAAATTTAAGCTACAGTTTATCTAAAAACCTAGCAACTCTAGGCAGTGGCAACATAGAGATAGCAGATAAAGAAAACTCTGATGATCTAACAAGACTAAATAGAGATACAACTAAACTAACAAAAGATCTAGTAAATACTAGCATAAGCTCAAATGTAGATGCTAGTATGGATTTAAGGGTGCTAACTAAGAGTGGGCAAAAGGATATAGCTAAAGAGATAGTAGATGCTAACTATGGATTAAAAAAACTATCAGAGCAAATGCCAGACGAAAATAGCAAGAATAAAATAGTATCAATTATGGGAAAACTTCTTGTGTATGGAAGTATGGTTGCTTTGGATATAATACCAACCAGTTATAATAATGGAGGTTTATTTGGGCAGCTTGTTGGTTCTTTCGGTGGAAAAGAGATTGCAAGTGACCTTATTTCTGTTTTTAGTAAAAACTCAGAAAAATATGAACTATATAAAGATAAAATGGTTAAGCTTGAGGATAGTAAATACTTCAAGACCATTAGTCCAGAAAAGCGAGAGGAATTAAAAAAGCTTTCGTATTTTAAAGATCTTTATGTATCTAAAGAACCTTTAGGAATAGATGTGGATACTATAACACATCAAAATTTTGGAAATGGTATCTTGAATACGCCAATGGAGGCTATTATGAACGGACTTGAGCAAACTGGTCAGATTAAAAAGGATGGTACAAGGCTTGCTGGAAATACCATTGAATTAACGATAAAATATAATCCAACGCGTGGATTTTTCTCTGATTTGCTTGAAGCAGCGCAGGATAAATTTAGTATAGGCACAAGTGACATGGCAAAGCAAGTTGGTAGTTTTATATCGGATGTAACAAAAGCTGCTGAAGAAAAAAGAAAAAAAGATAATAAAGTTTTTGCTGTAAATTTTGCAGCACATTCTCAGTTAAATACATTAGTCTATAATGGTGTTAAATGGGGCATAGACAATGAACTTTATAGGCATTTAGATGGAGTTAAAAGTTTAATGAAAAAAGGTAAAGGCAATCCATATACTGTTTCTTCTTTTGGATCTCCAGTAGATGTAGAAAAAATGAGAGATGTATTAGAAGCGGCTAAAATTGATATAGCGGGAACATTTTCCAACAAAGACGATTTTGTAGCAGAAGGTCTTGGTGGAAATAAAGATGTGAATAAAAAAGCAGATATGACAGATCGTATAAATGTGTTAAATATTCCTAAATTATTTATGGATGGCTCACCACACAGTTCTTATGTGTGTCAAGATTATGAAAAAGATGGTGCTATATGTGGTGTAAATTTCCAGTAGTAAAGCTTATTGTTATAACTTTTATTGTGCTCTTTTCCGGTTGTCATGATATTCCAGATATAACTACAAAGCACCTTAAGCCAGGTATTATGCTTTCATCTTTTCAAAATGAAAGCTTTACCTATGTGCTTCCAAGTAGTTTTACTGATATTGATTGGTATTATTTTCTAGATGAAAAAAATGGCAGAAATGTTTTTGAACGTAATTTGCCGTCTATGTTTAATGAAAAATTTCAGATCAATACTTACAGATATAAAGAAAGAAATATGTCACGAAGTAAGTTAGAAATTCGCAAAGATAGAGAAGAAAGCATTGATAGGAGTATTTATGATATTTTAATGGGTTGGCAACCTTATGAAAAAGGATTCTTTACATATATTGATGGCATAAAGTGTGAAGCAGATTTTTTGATAAGCTCAATAACTCAAATTGACTCTGCAAACTATGGCATTGATTGTCTTTATTACGATACTAGTGGTGCTGTATCAACTTTAGTTATTGGAGGCACTTTTAGATTATTTTTTGATCCAGTTAAACATAAAAACTATAAAGCAGAAGATATGGCAATACTATTTAAAAATGATATGAGTGAATTTTTAAAATCGATAAAATTAAAAAATATGGATAGACAAAGAATGAAAAAAGAGGGCTTGCTTTTTGACAGAATATATAACCCTAGGGATGAATTTGATGAAATAATCTATGAGTGGTTTGATCCAAATAAATTTGACTGTACAAAGTACCAAAAAGAATATCAGATCTGCAAGAAATCACATCTTTGGAAAGAGATACGTAAAAATAAAAATTTTTTTGATGAGAAATACTATGAAACAGAAAGAAAAATAAGGGGTTAAGATGCTTAAATATAAAAAATTTATTTTTATTTTTATAGCTTTTTTGTTTATTGGTTGTTTTTCAGATAGTCATCCTCAAGTGAATGAACACAAAGTAATATATAGCTATGATAGAAATTTAAAGGCCTATGCACCAGAAGCAAGAGGAGATAAAGTAAGGCTAGATACTGACGGGCTAAAAAAATTTATAATAAATAAGATAGGACAAAACTTTGAGTATAAAATCAGTGTCTATACTGAAGATGCTGATCATAGCGATGTAATAAAAGCAACAAACAAAGAGGAGAGAATGCAAGATAGAATGGAGTATCTTAAATCTCACGGAAAGATATTTTCTCTTAAATCAAATAGATACATTAAACTAAGCGATGAGTATATATCAAATTTATTATGTCTTGCAAAAACAAACATTAATAGTAGTATCTATGTGAATATTGAATATACTTGTCCCTTTTATAGCAAAAGCGGCAAGAAGAAATTTCTAATAGCAAAGACATCATTGTCAGACTATGCAAGAGATAAAACTATAAAAACTAAAGAAGAGCTATATGAGTATAAGATAACTCAGGCTTATAGTGCCCTTAAGCAAGATATTAAAGTAGTAGCTGACTCTCTTTGGATAGATGAGATGGATATTGAAAGAATGAAAAGAGATGACTTACTACACGAAAATGCCAAATATGGTGCTCAATACGAAAATGCTGTCGAATGGTTTAATCCGGACTTCTTTAAATGCAAAAGCATGAACGAAAAAAACCAAATTTGTGATGATAGGCTAAAGTTTAAAACTATACGAGACGAATTATCAAAAGAAGAGTAGGTGAAACAAAAATTATATGATAAAAAGAAATTCTGAATATACAGATGACGAAGTTAGAATTTTATTAGACTTGGTTCATTTTAAAAACAATACAGATACATTAAAAAACATGTTATCCCAGATAGGTTTTGATAGCGAAACCGAGCTTGTTTCTATGTCAAGAGATGATATAGTAGAAATTTTACAAAGAAGCTTGGATAAAAAGATATCTTTTTTAGAGCTTGAAGAGTGGGCAAATTTAATAGAATGTCGTGAAGATATAGGCTTTGAAGATGAAAAACACAAGAAATGGTCTTTAAACTAGCAAAACCTTATTTGTATGGAAAGTTAGATGAAAAGCAGGTGCTAAGCTATCTAAACGAATTAAAGGGAGTAGATGGATAGTAGTGATGCTTGTTTGTCAAAGATGGGATTTGAGATTAAAAAGTGGATCTGTTAAGGCATTGTTGATGAGTTGAAGAGTAGCTGTGATAGCTTTTAAAAGGTAATATGGATAAGGGTATATATTAATTACGTAGAAATATATCATCCTTTTAGTGCGTATTATTACGAAATAAAAGGATACATTAAAAATGGGCAAAAAGATGAATAATAGGCTAAAATACATGATTATCCAAGTGTTCTTTTTAGTGCAGTTGCTGGGTCGGTTGCTATACCAAGCGCATTAAAATCTTACGATAGTATCAAATATTCACGTAATGCTATAAAAGAATTAAAAGACCAACTTAAAACAGCTGTTTCGTCAAATAAGCGGGAGCAAATAAATAATAAAATTTTTGAGCACGAAGAAAATATAAAAGCTCATTAGCTGTTTCAAATAAGTAATGCCGCATTAAGGCAAGGTATAAAATATCCTACAACAAGGTTGAATGATGAATAAAATCTTAAGAATAGTTGTCGTTATTCTTTTTTTTGGGTTCGCGGATTATGGCTTTAAATATCCTATTC
>NZ_POYR01000020.1:0-430 GCF_002912425.1 Campylobacter concisus | reverse complement strand
CAGGTTGAAGAATATCTTCTCGAATTTGTCCCGGTCTACCCAACCGTAGACGGACTCGATTGGTGACTTCATTTGATAGTCTATGTTCTTTTCTTTGGCGATAAGACGGAAACTATCCATCACTTTTTGCAGGAGAGGAATCAAATCGGTCTCTTCTACCAATAGTTTCATCTTTTGATTCTGAATCTTGCGGAAGTCGAGTATCTGGTTCATAAGGCGGAGCATTCGTTCCGTGTTCCGGCGTACCAGGGTAAGGTGCTCGCGGGCAGTCGGAGAGAGGGGCTCATTCTCCAGAACTTCAGCTACCGGACTGCCTATCAGGGTCAGCGGGGTACGTAGCTCGTGAGATATATCGGTGAAAAAGCGCAGTTTGATATTGGCGAGTTGTTGTTCCATATCTACACGATGACGCAGGCGATAAATATAGAAC
>NZ_POYR01000019.1:0-6184 GCF_002912425.1 Campylobacter concisus | reverse complement strand
ATATAATCCTTCAAAAAAGGAGTTCTCATGAAAAAGATATTAAATTTTCTCTTGGTTTTGGCGGTATTTTTGGGTGTAAATTTGATGGCAAAAGACGAGTTTTTAAAGGAGCAGACGATGGCAGGGCAAAATTTGAAAGAAATTTATTTAGCAGGTGGCTGCTTTTGGGGCATGCAGGGATATTTTAAAAAGATATTTGGCGTGGTGGATACAAAAGTGGGCTACGCAAATGGTAAGAGCGAGAACACGAGCTACCAGGGGCTTCATGAGAGCGATCACGCTGAGACACTTTATGTGAAATTTGACGAAAACAGGGTCGCTTTGGCTGAAATTTTGGCTCATTTTTTTAGAGTGATCGACCCGACCTCGCTAAACAAACAGGGCAATGACGTCGGCAGGCAGTACAGAAGTGGGATTTACTATGTTAGCAAGGACGATCTACCAGTCATTGAGAGCTTTATAAAGATAGAGCAAAAGAAATTTAAAGATAAGATCGTGGTTGAGGTAGCACCTCTTAAAAATTTTATCATTGCCGAGGAGTATCACCAAGACTATCTTGACAAAAACCCTTTTGGATACTGCCATATCGATCTAAATTTGGCAAATAAACCGCTTTATGATGAGGCTAAATTTAAGCCGCTTAGCAAAGAGGAGCTAAAGAGAAATTTAAGCAGCGAGCAGTATGCCGTGACGCAGGAGGCGGCGACTGAGAGGCCATATAGCAGCGAGTATGATAAATTTGACAAAAAGGGCATCTATGTCGATATCACCAGTGGCAAGCCGCTCTTTTCAAGCGCTGATAAATTTGACGCAGGGTGTGGCTGGCCAAGCTTTACAAAGCCTATCACGACAACGGCACTTTCATATAAGGAGGACAACTCGTTTATGATGAAAAGAGTTGAGGTGAGGTCGCAAAACAGCGACGCGCACCTTGGGCATGTCTTTGAAGATGGACCAAGCGACAAGGGCGGACTAAGGTATTGTATAAACGGCGCTAGCCTTAAATTTATACCGCTTGAGGATATGGCTAGGCTTGGATACGAGGAGTTTATCCCCTACGTCAAGTAGCTTTTGTTGAAGCAAATCAATGGTTTGAAAAGTTTAATCAGAGTATAATTCTCCAAAATCAAAAGGAGAAAAAATGAGTGAATTTTTCAAAAACGCAGAGCAGTTTAATGTAGAGGGTGCGACAGTGCCGTTTTATAAATTTAGTGAAAATGGTGTAAATTTTGTAGGCTTTGACTCACGTCCTTGCGTGCCGCCAGAGCCTATGATGAACGCACTTTTGGCTATAAAATTTGCTGATAAAAACACAAAGATCGTGATGGTAAATCACAAATTTCCAGCTGGACTCATCCCAAAGATAGAAAAGAGCTTTGACATTAAGCGCGAGGACCTTGAGGGTGGGGCTGTGAAGATGACTTTTAGCCTAAAAGATGGCGCTAGTATAGAAAACATAGACACTAGCCTTTGCCACTAAGATGCTTTTAAACACCTATGCGCCGCCATTTAAGCTAGTTGGCGGCTACTTTATCGCTGGCATTTTTTTCTTAGCGCTTAGCGTCCCGGCCTTTTTTTACGCTGATTTTGAGGCGATTAGCTCGCTAAATACGGCCGGCTTTTTGCATATATTTTTCGTGGGCTTTGTGATGAGTATCATCATCGGAGCGCTATATCAGCTAACCTCGGTCATCTTAGAAAAGCCATTTTTCACGGTAAAAGGAGCTATTTTAAATTTAGCCATTTTTTGCGTGTCTCTACTTGCTATGAGCTATGCGATGGTATTTGGCGAGGCTAGGATTTTGCAAATCAGCGCAGTTTTTCTCTTTGGCACACTTCTCTTTTTTGGCTCGACCTATGCGCTAAGCTTTATGGATAATCAAAAAAGAAGCTTTGCGGCCTTTGCGCTCTTTGCCTCGGCGATATTTTTGCTAGTTGGCATAACGCTTGGATTTTGCCTGGTGATGATACTTGGCGGCACGCTTATGCTTGATTTTACTATGACGCTAAAATTTCACGTATATTTTGTGCTGGGTTTTGTATTTTTCGTGGTACTTGGGGCTGCAAGCGTGCTTTTGCCGATGTTTGCTCTGGCGCATGATCTTAAATTTACGCTTAGCAAAGCCTCTCTTGCCTTTTATATTTTGGCTGGGGTTTTGCTGGCGGTTGATGAAAATTTAGCCATTTTTGCAGTGGCTGTGGCAGCTTTGCTTTTTATAGCTCAGGCGTTTTACATCCTAAAAAAGCGCGTGAGAAAGGCGTATGATTACTGGAATGTAAATATCGCTCTTTCGCTGCTTGCCTTGCTTTGCGCTGCTATTTTTATGGTTTTTGAAAAGCTAAATTTGGCTGCATTTTTTATGATATATGGCTTTTTGTTTGCCTTTATCGTGGCTCATCTTTATAAGATCGCGCCATTTCTCATCTGGTATCACTATGTAGCTCCATTTGTTGGCAAGGCAAAAGTGCCGCTACTTGATGCGATGATACTAAAAAAGGCGGCTTATTACGCCATAGCTTTTAATGCCATTTCGCTTGTGTGCTACCCTTTGGCAGTTAGCTTTGAGATGAGAAATTTGGTCTATGCAAGTATGATTTTTATGGCTTTAAGCATTATTTTGCTTGCTATAAATATGATAAATGTTTTTAAATTTACTGGTTTTAAAGGATAAAAAATGAAAGAAAAAATTTATGATGCTCTGTCAAATATCGTCGATCCCGAGGTTGGCTTTGACATTGTTTCACTTGGGCTCATATATGATGCGAGCTGCGATGAAAACGGCAAAGCAAAGGTGACGATGACGCTTTCAACTAAGTCTTGTCCGCTTCATGAGATGATACTTGGCTGGGTTGAAACGGCTGTGCTTGGCGTGGAGGGTGTGAAAGAGTGTGAGATCGACCTAGTTTGGGAGCCAGAGTGGAATATCCAAATGGCAAGCGACTTTGTAAAAGCACAACTTGGAGTGAATTAATAAATTTGGCTAGAAATCTAGCTTTACTAGCAAATTTCTAGCTTTTCTTCTTAAACTTCTACTTTAAATTTTAAAAATATCATAAAAGCGTAGTTAAATTTGTTTGGGAGTGCTTAAAGTATTTAATAAATTCACAAATAAATTTATGCAAGTAAAAACTAAAAATAATGCGAGTTATAGAAGATAATTTTAGGCGTTTGCTAGGTAATGGTTAAAATTTGAATATATAAAAAGGTAAATTGCAAGATAAACTTGCAATTTAACAGGAGAATTTTTAGTTAAGACTTAGTCCATTTGGTGACGAAGATATGATGGAATATCTAGCTGAGAGATGTACTCATCACTGTTATATCCACCACTTACTCTTCTTTTTAAAACGATATTTTTATTTAAAAGATCATTTTCAGGCTCTTGGGCTATTTTTTTTTCTTCGCTTTCTTTTTCTGCACCTTTAAAACCTGTTGCAATGATAGTAACTTCGACTTTATTGTCTTCTATGTTTTCATCAGTTGTTGTACCAAAGATCACATCAGCATCATCATCAGATGCCTCCTCGATCATTGACATCGCACTATGAAGATCATCAAGTGAGCAGTTTGGATGCATTTTGAAATGAACTAAAACACCAAGCGCTCCGTTTATATTCATGTTATCAAGTAGTGGTGATTGGATAGCATTTTTGATAGCTTCTTGAGCTGCACCCTCGCCATAAGCCTCGCCAACGCCCATTAAAGCATGACCTCTGTGGCTCATAACTGTTTTTACGTCAGCAAAGTCAAGGTTGATATCGCTAACGCCAGAGTCAAGCACGATAGAGCACATACCATTTACTGCTCTTGCAAGCACTTCATCAACCATTTTAAAGCTCTCTTTGATGCCTGATTTTTTATCTATCAAAGTTAAAAGTCTGTCGTTTGGTATGATAACGATAGAGTCGCTCTCTTTTCTAAGTTCGCTTAGACCTATATCAGCTAGTTTGCTGCGCTTTTTACCCTCAAATGAAAAAGGCATAGTCACAACAGCAACTGTTAGCGCACCTATCTCTTTTGCAGCTTGCGCAACAACTGGAGCAGCACCTGTACCTGTACCACCGCCAAGACCTGAAGCGATAAACACAACATCAGAAGTTTCAAGAGCGCTTTTTATCTCTTCGTAGCTCTCTTGTGCAGCTTCTTTGCCAATCTCTGGTCTCATACCAGCGCCAAGACCTTTTGTCTTTTTTTCACCAAGCTGTATCTTTGTGTGTGCAGGAGAATTGTCAAGTGCCTTAGCATCTGTATTTGCTATCATTAGATCGATGTCTAAATTTGGATTCTCTCTTATGATGTGGTTTATCATATTACCACCACCACCACCTACGCCTACTACCTTTATCTTTGCGCTATATAGGCTCTTGTTCTCTTCGATTGTGAAACTGTTGCTCATTGTAAAAATTCTCCTCAAAATAGTTGTGTCATGCTGTGCCAAAATTTCTTTAAAGCACTTGGTTTTTTTTCTTGCTTACTTATATCAGCGATATTTGCAAGCTCGTTTTTGTTGTTTGTTTGCTCTAAATTTATATCCATATTTACAAGCTCAATGCCTTCTTCAAAATCATTTTTATCCTGTTTTTTTACTTCAAATTTCTCTTTTTTCTCTTCTTCAAAAATGTTGAAATTTGCTTTTGGCTTTGATCTTAACTCACCTTTATATCTCATCTTTTTTTCTGAGTCTATCTCATAAGGTGTAAATTCACCAGCGCCATACATACATAAACCGATGGCACAAGAATTTGCTGGATCTCTCAAAATTTCATATAAACCATCCATCTCTTTTGGTCTAGCGATCCTAACTGGCATGTTGTCAAATATCGCAGAAGCTAGGTCTTTTAGCCCATCAAGCTTTGTCATGCCGCCAGTTAGTACTATGCCAGCACCAACAAGATCTTTGTATCCACTATCTTCAAGCATATTTGCAAGCACCATCACAGTCTCTTCTGCTCTAGCTGAGATGACATTTGATATAACATCAAGTGAAACTTCGTGAGTTTTTTGCTCATCACCAAGTCTAGGAAGCTCGATAAGATCAACTGATTTATTTACTAGCTTGCCATATTCTAGTTTTATCTCTTCAGCTTTTGGTAAAGGAGTATGAAGCGCCATTGAAAGATCTATAGTTATATTTGCAGAGCCAACGTGTAGATATGAGTTATATCTTAGTGAATTTCCAGCGTGCACTACCATATTACATGTCTCGCCGCCCATATCTATAAGTGCAACACCAAGTTCTTTTTCGTCTTTTGTTAGTGTTGCTATGGCTGAAGCGTAACCAGAAAGAACTACATTATCAACCTGCACACCTGCTAAATTTACAGCCTTTCTTAGGTTGCTTAGTTGTGATTTTTGAATACTTATGATATGCGTTTGCACTTCAAGTCTAGTGCCATTCATACCGATAGGATCTTCTATAAATTCTTGCCCATCCACCTTAAAGTTGTAAGGTAAGACATGAAGTTTTTCATATTCTGGAGAAGTCTCGGCATTGTGATCTGCCATCTGCATGGCACGCTCTATCTCTTTTATGCCTATTTCATGATTTGGTATATTTACTACGCCACTGCTATTTACGCTTTTAGTATATTTTCCAGATATTGAAACTACTACTCTTTCGTAGTGTGTGCCCGCAACTTTTTGCGCTTCTATGAGTGCATTTTTTATAGATTTTGCAGCTAGTTCAATGTTGTTTATAGCACCTTTTTTTATACCTTGTGCTTTTTCTGTGCCTATTCCTATTATCTTTATGCCATCATCATTTTGCTCTGCTATAACAGCGCAAATTTGAAATGATCCGACATCTATGCCTAAAATTCTAGTACTCAAAATTTTTACCTTTTGACATATTCTTTAACTTCATAATATTTTAGAAGTTTGTTTGTTAAATCTTTTATCAACTCGTTGTTTTTAAGCATTGCAACATTTTGTTGTGTTATTTGCTTATAGTTGTTATTTATATTGTTAGTAAGCAATCTTTGTTCCAAAATATCGTACACTACGGCTTTGTCATCTAATATAACATAACCTTTTGTGTTGTTAGTGTCAAAAAGTTGAGAAACAAAAGCTCTTGTATCACTCTCGTTTAAGCCCGCAATAGAGCTATTTACCTCTCTGCTAACAAAGCCAATATCTGTTCCTTTAAAGTTTTGTAGAGTCTCTTTTGCTTTTGCTGTTAAAATT
>NZ_POYR01000018.1:0-8345 GCF_002912425.1 Campylobacter concisus | reverse complement strand
ATTTTGAAAGTAATAGTGAAATTTAAAAAGGAGAGCAGATCGCTCTCCGTGAGATTATTTATCTCTTAAGCCAAGCTCAGAGATTAGTTTTGAATATGTAGTGTAGTCTTTGTTTTTAAGATACTTTAAAAGTCTTTTTCTTTGACCAACTAGTTTCAAAAGACCTAAACGTGATGAAAAGTCTTTTTTGAAAATTTTAAGGTGTTCTGTAAGTTCAGTTATTCTAGCTGTTAAAAGAGCTATTTGAACTTCTGGAGAGCCTGTATCTCCCTCTTTTCTAGCGAATTTCGCAACTATTTGAGCTTTTTTGGCCGAATCCAAAGCCATGATGACCTCCTGATTGGTGAATTTTGGAAGAGCGATTATAGCATTTAAAACATAAAGTTAGATAAAATTACGCTTTTTAAAAATTAATGAAAAATGCAGTAAAAATTTAATAAAATTAGGGCTATTTAAAGAGTTAAGGAAGATAAATGCTTTTTACAAAGGCAAGCGAATACGCTCTACTTTCGCTTATTTTAATATCTCAAAAATCATCGCCAGTTGATGTTGATACGATCTCAAATGAGCTTAAAATTTCAAAAAGCTTTCTGGCAAAAATTTTACAAAATTTAGCAAAAGATGGAGTTTTAAAGTCATTTAAAGGAGCAAATGGCGGTTTTGCACTAAACGGCGAACCTGAAAATTTAAGCATAAAAAAGATAATCGAATGCGCCGAAAAGCGCGAACTAAGCGTCTTTGAGTGCTCATCTTCAGCGCTTGGTTGCCCGTCAAACAAAGCCTCAAGCTGTCAAATTTGGTCGATGTTTAGCAGCCTTCAAGGCAAGATCGACGAGATGCTTGACGCGATAAAACTAAGTGACATCGTTAAGAAGTAAAGTTGGCAAAGCAAAAAAATAATATCTTGACTCTTGTCGCACCGTTTCTTGCGCCAATTGTCAAATTTAAAAGTCTTAGCATCGTTGGCATCATCGTTGCCATCCTTGCTATCATCATTGTGCCGCTTCCAAGTGCGGTGCTTGACTTTTTCTTGGCACTTTCGATCTCGATTTCAGTGCTTATTATTTTGATATCTATTTACGTGCCAAAGCCGACTGACCTTAGCACGTTTCCAACACTCATTCTCATCATCACGCTTTTTCGCCTCTCGCTAAACATAGCAACCACGCGTATGATCTTAAGTGAAGGTCACAACGGCCCAGAAGCGGTCAGTGAGATCATCTCAAGCTTTGGAAATTTCGTCGTTGGCGGCAACTTCGTCATCGGTACCATCGTCTTTTGTATCTTGGTGCTCATAAATTTCATGGTCGTAACAAAGGGTTCAACCCGTGTGAGTGAGGTACAAGCGCGTTTTACACTCGATGCGATGCCTGGTAAGCAAATGGCGATAGATGCGGATCTAAACGCAGGTCTAATCGACGAAAAAACGGCGCGAGAAAGACGTCAGGCTATCATCGGCGAGGCAAATTTTTATGGCGCGATGGATGGTTCGTCTAAATTTATAAAAGGTGACGCCGTAGCTGGCATCATCATCACTATAATTAACATCATCGGCGGCTTTGCTATCGGCTCGTTTCAGCACGGCCTTGATATGGCGACATCGGCTCAGTACTATACGATCTTAACTATCGGCGATGGCCTTGTGAGCCAGATCCCAGGACTTATCACTTCAACAGCGACTGCTATCATCATCACAAGGGCTAGCAAGGACGACGAGGACTTTGCAGAGGGCACGCTAAATCAGCTATTAGGCGACTATAAAACCTTGCTGATAGTGGGCTTCATACTATTTATGTTTGCCCTTGTGCCCGGTCTGCCAACCCTATCTCTTGGCTTTATAGCGCTACTATTTTTGGGACTTGGCTACATCATCAAGCAGACCAAAGATGGTGGGCTAAATTTAAGCCTCGCGCCAAAAGAGAAAACTGCTTCTAAAAAGGCTGGAGCTGCTACGCCAAGTGGGGCAGGGGCGGCAGCTGCGAGTGGTGGGGCTGCTAAGGCACCAAAGAAGAGCGACGAAGAGATTGCAAGAGAAGAAGAGACAAAGATAAATGACATCTTAAAGCTTGAAATTTTAGAGCTTGACCTAGGATATGGCCTACTAAAGCTAGCTGATGTGGATCTTATAGAGAGAATTCGCGCTATGAGGCGAAATATCGCTTCAAGTCTTGGCTTTTTGATGCCAAAGATAAGGATCCGTGACAACCTTCAGCTACCACCAAACGAGTACCGCTTCAAGCTAAAAGGTATCATCATTGGTCAGGGAGAAATTTATGCGGATAAATTTCTAGCGATGGATAGTGGCCTAGTTAGCGAGGATATCGAGGGTATTCCGACAAAAGAGCCAGCTTTTGGGCTAGACGCTCTTTGGATCGATGCTAGCGTCAAAGAGGACGCCATACTTAGTGGCTATACGATAGTTGATCCTGCAAGCGTCATCTCAACGCACATGAGTGAGCTTATCAAGCAAAACGCAGCCGAGCTTCTAACTCGCCAAGAGACGCAAAATTTACTAGACAAACTAAAGATAGACTACCCAGTCGTGGTCGAGGATACGCTAAGGATCGCACCTATAAATTTGATCCAAAAGGTCTTAAAAACGCTGCTTAAAGACAATATCCCGATCAAAGACCTGCTTAGCATACTTGAAGCCATCAGCGACATCGCCGAGGTTAGTAAAAATTTAGATATGATCATCGAGCACGTACGTGCAGCACTTTCACGTGTCATCACTTCGCTTTATGTAGATGAAAAGGGACAGCTAAATTTTTATATCCTAGACACCGCCGCACAGCAAAAGCTGATGGATGCGGTGCAGTATAAAGACGGAGCATATCACCTGATGATAAACGTAGCGCAGACATCATCTATCGTGCAGGCACTAAGGCGTGAAAAAGAGAAGCGACCGATGAGCCAGCACGGAGAAATGGTGCTTTGCGTGGAGCCAAGCTTGCGCAAATTTATAGCAAATATCTGCGCAAATTTTGCCATCGACATAGTGGTGCTAAGCTTTGCTGAGATCTCGGCAAATACGCCATTTGAAACGGTTGGCGTCATAGAAATAGAAAATTTATAAAGGAAAACGATGAAAATTTATCACCTCTCACACACCGATCTTGACGGATACGGCGCACAATACATAACAAATTTTTACTTCAAAGATGTGAAATTTCTAAACTCAAACTACGGCAGAGAGATAGATGATAAATTTGCTCAAATTTTAGATGAGATAGATGCCTCAAACGATGATAAAAACGTCATCTTGATCACCGATCTAAATTTAAGCCTAGCTCAGTGCGAGAGCTTTGAGGAGATGATAGAGGGTAAAAATATCAAGCTATTTTTGCTAGATCATCACCAAAGCGGTGCCGAGTGCGCGAGCGCTTACTCATGGTATTTTTTGGATAGCTCAAGGTGCGCTACAAAGATCACTTACGACTTTTTTGCGGGTATTTTTGGCAAAAACAAAGAGCTTGAAATTTTTAGTGACGTCGTAAATGCAGTGGATATCTGGCTAAAAGATGATAAAAATTTCGAGATGGGCAAGGTCTGCTTGGGGCTTGTGGCAAACGCTAAAGAGATAAATAAGGTGATGTTTGAAGCTGAAAACAACCTTTATATGGATCACATCTTAAAAGAAGCTAGCAAATTTTTTAACGAGAAAAACGACTATATAGGCCTTGACATGCAGGTGCATGCTATTAAAAAGTCATTTTTCAAAGAGGATAAAGACGATACGCTAAGCAATCTAATCTCAAACTACGTCGTAAAAAAACTTAGTGAAAATAAAGAGAAATTTAGCATAGGCTATAAAGATCATAAAGGAATTTTAACCTACAATGTCGGCAATGTTTCGGTTATCGGCAACGACTTTTTAGTGGCAAATCCTGAATTTGACTTCTTTATCGACGTGACAAATAAAAAAACGCTAAGCTTTCGTGCAAATGGCAAGCTAGATGTTAGCGCCATGGCTAAGCACCTAGTTGGCGGCGGCGGCCACGTCAATGCAAGCGGTGGGCTATTCGCAAATTTTAAAGACGGTTTTAGCTATGAGCCGATCAAGGCGCAGATAGTTGATCTAATAACTAAAAAAACACAGGAGGAGATATGAAAGAAGAAGAGGTAAGCGTAGAGGAGCTTAGCTACGAGCTTAGCATGGTGCTTGAAGCGATGTTTTACTATGCTGGAGTGAAAAAAGATAAGCTTGAAGAGGCAGCAAATCTCTATGTTGAGTGCATCGACGATGCGTTAGAAAACTCTGACGCTAGCGGTAGCGACGAAGTCATAGAGATAGTTGAATATATGAAAAAACACCATCCAAAGTTATTTAAATAAGGAGAAAATATGAAGAAAATTTTAGTTTTTGCAGCGGCAATTTTTGCGTTAAATGCTATGGCAAATGAAAATTTAGACAAGGCAAATGAGCTTTATGCGAAGAAAAATTTTAACGAGGCCTATCTTGCGTTTAACAAAGCTTGCGGCGAGGGCGAGAAAAAAGCTTGCACGATGAATGCGATCATGCTATTTAACGGCGATGGCGTGGCAAAAGATAGAACTCAGGCTGAGAAAATTTTTATAAAAATGTGCGACGAAAATGAGGGCATGGCCTGCGAAAAACTAGGCGAAATGACAGCTTATGGCCTTATAAAAGACAAAGACGACAATGAAGTAAAAAGCGAAGAGAAGGCAAAAGCTTTGTTTAAAAAAGCTTGCGACAACGGCTACAAACCAGCTTGTGACTTTGTAACAAAATAGATCAAAAAGGGCTTAAAATGGGCTACAAACATAAAGATTTGATAGGAACTAGAGAGCTTAGCAAGGAAGAAATTTTATATTTTCTAGAGGCGGCGAAAGAGTTTAAGGAGCTAAATTTAAGCCAAGTGAAAAAAAATGACTACCTTCGTGGAAAGACCACGATCAACGCATTTTATGAAAACTCGACTAGAACAAGAACTTCTTTTGAGATCGCAGCAAAGAGGCTTGGGGCTGATACGATAAATTTCAGCTCGTCAAGCTCTAGCGTGACAAAGGGTGAGAGCCTAAATGACACGATGAATAACATGGCTGCTATGAGAACTGATATCATCGTGCTTCGTCACCCAAGCTCTGGTGCGGCAAAATTTGCAGCTGATAGAACAGAAGCTAGCGTCGTAAATGCAGGGGACGGCACAAATGAGCACCCAAGCCAAGCTCTGCTTGATCTTTTCACGCTAAGAGAGCATGGTAAAATTTTGGATAAAAATTTAAACGTGGCGATCATCGGTGACATCGCTAGAAGCCGCGTGGCAAGGTCTGACATCTGGGCGATGAAGAAATTTGGCATAAATTTAAAGCTCTTTGCGCCAAGGATGATGATGCCAAAAGACGCTGAGGTATTTGAGTCTCAAATTTGCAAAAATATGGAGGAGGCCTGCGAGGGCAGCGACGTCATCATCATGCTTCGCATCCAACTAGAGCGTGGCGGTGCGGACGTGGCATTTCCAAGCTCTAGGGAGTACTCGAAATTTTTTGGACTAAATAAAAATAGGATAAAGCTAGCAAAGCCTGACGCGATCGTGCTGCACCCAGGACCGATAAATAGGGGCGTGGAGTTAAACTCAGACGTGGCTGATGGCACGCACTCAGTCATACTAAATCAAGTTGAAAACGGCGTTGCTATAAGAATGGCGATACTAAATACGCTTGCAAAAAATAGGGGCTAACGATGAAAATAGCAATAATTAACGGCACTATCGTAAATAGCGACGAGAAATTTAAGGCAAATATCCTAATAGAAAACGGCAAAATAGCCAAAATCGGGAGTGAGAAATTTGAGGCTGATAAGGTCATAGACGCTACAAATAAGCTCGTAATGCCAGGACTTATCGACATGCACGTGCATTTTCGCGATCCTGGTCAAGAGTATAAAGATGATATCATCTCAGGCTCGCAGGCGGCCGTGGCTGGAGGAGTGACCACCTGCCTTTGCATGGCAAATACAAATCCAGTAAATGACAACGCCTCAATCACAAGAGCGATGATAGAAAAGGCTAAAAACTGCGGACTGATCGACCTTTTGCCAATCGCAGCCATTAGCAAAGGACTTGGCGGCAACGAGATCGTTGAAATGGGCGATCTTATAGAAGCTGGCGCAGTTGCATTTAGCGATGATGGCTTGCCAGTGACTAGCTCAAGCGTGATGAGAGCGGCACTTGAGTACTCAAGCATGTTTAACAGCTTTTGTATAAGCCACTCAGAGGACTGCTCGCTTTGCAGACAGGGCGTCATGCACGAGGGCAAGGTCTCGGCCATACTTGGACTTCGCGGCATGGCGAGAGAGAAAGAGGAGATCGCAGTGAGCCGTGATATGCTGCTTGCAAAGCTCACTAAAGCGCACATCCACATAGCTCACGTAAGCTCGGAGTACTCGCTAAAGATCATCGAAATGGGCAAAAAAGAGGGCATAAACATCACTTGCGAGGCGACACCTCACCACTTTAGCTTTAGCGACGATGAAATTTTGAAAAATGCCTACGATACAAATTTTAAAATGTCGCCGCCACTTCGTGAGATAAGCGACGTAAAAGCGGTAAGAGAGGCGCTAAAAAGCGGTCTTATAGACGTTATCGCCACCGATCATGCCCCGCACCACACGGATGAAAAGATAGTGGAATTTGACAAGGCGCCATTTGGCATCATCGGACTTCAAACCCTTGTGCCACTCACTCTTAAGCTCGTAAATGAGGGCGTCATAAGCCTAGAGCGCATGGTCGAGCTAACATCTACAAATGCGGCTAAGATGCTAAATTTAAAAGATAAAGGCAGGCTTGCTGAGGGCATGCTAGCTGACATCGCAGTGATAGACCCTGAGATCGAGTATATCTACGACGAGAAAATAAACCGCTCAAAATCGGTAAATTCTCCACTCTTTGGCAAAAAGCTAAAAGGAGCAGCGACTACCACGATAAAAAGTGGCAAGATCGTTTATGAGTTTGGGAAATGATAAACTTGCTCGCGTTTGCGGGCAAATTTGATTTAGATGCCTTAAGATATAAAATTTGCTAGAAATTTCTAGCAAATTTTACTTTTTTATGAGTTATATTTTTTAACGATACCGCGAACGACTTTTTCTATAAAAAGTGCAGAAGCTACTTCGCAGTGCTCTCTTGTAGAGTGAGGTGAGTAGATATTTGGTCCAATAGAACATGCACTAAGACCTGCCTTTTTCTCCAAAAGCACTCCACACTCAAGTCCCGCATGCACAGCTGTTATCCTTGCATTTGGCTTATAAATTTTAAGCTCTTCTAAGATATCGTTTGCAAATTTATCATTTATAGGTTTCCAAGCTGGGTTTCTATCTTTTGAAATGACGCTAAAACCAACCGCCTTTGCAAGCTCTGAAATTTCAAATTCCATCCTATTTAGCCCGTCTTTACTCATTGATCTAGCGAAAAACTCCCAAAAATTTATAGATAAGAAATATACGCAATAAAGAAGCAGAGAAGATAGGTTAGTGACAATAAATTTGATAAATTTGCGTTTGGCTACTGAAGCTACCATTTATAGATATTTTGGTAGCTAAGATAGATGCTCGTTAAGATAAGCGGAGCAAAACCATATATAAATAGGTAGGATGAAATTTATTTGACAGCCTTTTTGGCTACAAAGTTTATAAAATATACAAATTTCAAGCCAAAAATACTAAATTTTGGCTCTTTTTTCTCTTGCTTTTTTGATCTTGTTTTTAACTACATGAAATTTTGAAGCTGCAGCCGAGCATAGATCCTTGTAAGTAACCAAAATTTTTGACTCTTTTTTAGTGCAAATGACTGCAAAAACGCTCTCAAGGTCGATTCTCTCTTTTTGTGTTAAATTTTCCATCTATTTTCCTAGCAATTTTCTCATCTTATTGACAACAAATAATATTTCATCATCGTCAAGCTCACATAGCAGTTTGCAAACAGCAGCAGCAGCTTGTGGCTTTGAGTTTCCAAGTCTCCAGTCCTGATATGTCCTCATAGGCACGCCAAGATCTTCTGCCATTTTTGCTTGTGAAATTTTCTTACCGATATTTTTTGCCTCAACTGCATTGTGAAGCAAATTAAATATATCACTTGTTTCAATCATTGAATAATTATACGTTATTTATCATTAAATATACCTAAAATATTATATAAATAAAGTAAAATAGTATATAAATATCAAAATAAAGTATTAAACATACTAAAAATTATTTATAATATACGTTATAACGTATAAAAAGCTTTTAAATTTTTGAATAAAATTAGAAATTTCGTGTTTTTATGTTGAAGTTAATTTTCTTATTTTGTTTTAAATTTTATTTCTTTTTGCGCAAAGCTTATATT
>NZ_POYR01000017.1:0-494 GCF_002912425.1 Campylobacter concisus | reverse complement strand
AAATATTTCTCCATCAAAGCATCGTCAAACTCAGCTACTTTTTCGAGCATTTTATCTCTCCATTCGTTAGCTTCGTCTATCAGGTTGGCCGGGATTTCCTCTACCGTATAATCAACACCCATCGTTTCATCATGCCAGTAGATAGCTTTCATCTTGATAAGGTCTACCAGACCTTTGAAAGACTCTTCAGCACCGATAGGCACAACGATAGGACAAGGATTAGCACCCAAAACGTCCTTCATCTGGCGAACAACTTCGAAGAAGTCGGCACCCGAACGGTCCATTTTATTAACGTATGCGATACGCGGCACGTTATATTTATCAGCCTGACGCCAAACGGTTTCGGATTGCGGTTCAACGCCACCTACTGCACAGTAAGCAGCAACAGCGCCGTCAAGAATACGCAAAGAACGCTCTACCTCAGCGGTAAAGTCAACGTGTCCCGGGGTATCAATCAAGTTGATTTTATAAGTATCACCGGCATATTTCCAACG
>NZ_POYR01000016.1:0-12276 GCF_002912425.1 Campylobacter concisus | reverse complement strand
CTCAAGGGATAAAATGATAAATTTAGATAAAAGATATGGCATAAGTAAAATCTCGCAAAACAACAAGCGTATAAATGTAGAATTTTTTAAACAAGCTAATGGCATCAGTTACATAAAAAGCGAGATTTTATGCAACGAAATTATAAAAAGAGAGAGCGAGGGAGATAGAAAATATATATTTTTGATGTTTAATGAAGCAAAAGATAATCTTTGCTTCAAGCTTGATAAAAAAGAGTACCTTTTAAGCAGGGATGAGTTTTGCATAGGACTGGTAAATGATAGCTTAAAAGGCGTTTTTGAATATCAAAATAAATTTTATAAAACTAAAACCTTGCTTTTTGAAGAGCACTACGCAAATAAGCTTGAAATTTTTAGTGAGCTTAGGCTTGAAGAGAAATTTGATCTTATAAAATACAAAAAAGATAAGGATCAAATTTGCGTTTTAAACGAGCTTGAGACAACAAATTTATATGATGGCACGATGAGAGAGATCTTTATAGAGTCAAAAATTTTAGAGCTTATCTACAAGAGCAAAGCTTTAAAAGATGAGAAAATTTATTTTAGTAGTGACGAAGAAAAAGTGCTTTTAAAGGCTAAGAAAATCTTACTTACTCGCATGCAAAATCCCCCAAGCATCAAAGAGCTAGCCCATCTTTGCGGCACTAATGACTTTTGGCTTAAGAAAAATTTCAAACTCTTCTTCAAAGAGACGATCTATCAGCTTTTAGCAAAAGAGCGGCTAAAGCTGGCATTTGCCCTTTTAAAGCAAAATGATATCAGCATAAAAGAGGCTGCCAGCATCGTTGGTTACACAAATGCAGCGCATTTTGCAAAAATTTTTAAAGGCACTTTTGGCTTTTTACCAAGCGAGCTAATAAGGCAAAAAAGCTACTTTTAAACTGCTCTAAATGCCAAATTTCTTATAATCGCCAAAATTTAAAAAAGAGAGAAATTTGCAAGTTTATATCCACGTGCCATTTTGCGAGAGCAAGTGTCCTTACTGCGCCTTTGGCTCAAGCGATAACGAGTTTAAGAAGGTTAGCGCCTACTTTAAAGCGCTTTGCCTTGATCTAAATTTCCAGCTAAAAAGCCAAAATGTAAAAGAAATTTCAACCATATTTTTTGGTGGCGGCACACCAAGTGCGGTAAATGCTAAGCTTTATGATGAGATTTTTAGCATTTTAGCTCCACTTTGCACGCCTAAAACTGAGATCACACTTGAAGCAAATCCAAATTCTGCAAATTTATCCTGGCTAAAGTATATAAAAAATTTAGGCGCAAACCGCATCAGCTTTGGCGCGCAAAGCTTTTTTGAAGATAAGCTTAAATTTCTAGGGCGCATCCACAGCAAGGAGCAAATTTTTAAAGCAGTTGAAAACGCCCATGCAGCTGGCCTTAAGAGCATAAATTTAGACCTCATCTATGACACTAAATTTGATACTAAAAAGCGCCTTTTGGCTGAGACTGAAAATTTAAAAAGCCTTGCTATCACGCATCTAAGCGCCTACTCGCTCACGCTTGAAGAAAACACCCCATTTTCTGGCAAAAAAAGCTATAAAAAGGATAGCGACACTTTGGCTAAATTTATGATAGAGCAAATAGAGCAAGCTGGCTTTAAGCAGTATGAAATTTCAAATTTCGGAGAAATTTGCAAGCACAATCTTGGCTACTGGCAGGGCAAAAACTACCTTGGCGTTGGGGCTTTTAGCGTGGGCTTTAAGGACGCCACCAGATACTACGCCAAAAATAGCATAGACGCCTACATCACTCAGCCAACGCATAGAGAAAGAGAAATTTTAAGCCCAAGCGAGCTAACAAGAGAGCATATATTTTTAGGGCTTAGAAGCATCGTAGGCGTGGAAGCTGGGCGCTTAAATGAAGCTCAGAAAAAAAGAGCAAATTTACTTGTAGAAAATGAAAAACTACTCTTTAAAAATGGCAAATTTTACAACCCAAATTTCTTACTAAGCGACGAGATCGCACTCTTTATCGAGGGCTAAATTTATAAAAATTTGAGCAAAGTCAAGATAAAATACAAAGCTTAAATAAAATTTAACAGAGGCAAAAATGTTTGGAATGAGTTTTTCTGAGATCTTGGTCATCGCCGTGATCGCTGTGCTAGTTTTGGGCCCTGACAAGCTGCCAAGCGCTATGGTGCAGATCGCCAAATTTCTAAAGATGTTTAAAAAAGGTATAAACGACGCAAAATCAACTTTTGATCAAGAGATGAAGATAGCCGAGCTCAAAGAAGACGCTCAAAAATACAAAGAGAGCATAACTCAAAGTGCGCAAAGCGTGCGTAAAAAGCTCACATTTGAAGAGCTTGATGAGATCAAAAAAAGTGCAAGCGACGTCACTGAGAGCATTCAAAACGTCGTAAGCGACACCAAAAAAACGGTAGAAAATATACAAAATCCAACAAATTTAGTTAAAGATGCGATCTTAAACGATAAAAAAGAGGCGTGATGTTTGAAGAGCTAAGACCCCATTTGATCGAACTTAGAAAGAGGCTTTTTATAAGCATAGTAAGCGTTTTTGTCTGTTTTGGCATCTGTTTTACATTTTGGAATCCACTGCTTGCATGGATGAGCGAGCCGCTAAAGCAGGTCTTGCCAGCTGGCTCAAACATCATCTTCACACAAATTCAAGAGCCATTTTTCACTGCGATGAAGGTCGCATTTTTTGCTGGCTTGGTGCTTGCTTTGCCTATCATTTTTTGGCAGTTTTGGCTATTTGTCGCACCTGGACTTTATGATAATGAAAAAAAATATGTGATCCCATTTGTCCTCTCTGCTTCATTTATGTTTGCGTGTGGAGCGGCGTTTTGCTACTACGTGGTCATCCCGCTTGGCTTTACATTTTTGGTAAATTTTGGCGGTCAGCTCTTTACAGCACTGCCAAGCATCGGCGAGTACGTGGGCTTTTTTACAAAGCTACTAATCGGTTTTGGAATTTCATTTGAGCTGCCAGTCATTACATTTTTCTTAGCAAAGATAGGCCTTGTCGATGACAAGATGCTAAAAGATTATTTCAGATACGCAGTAGTCGTCATCTTTATCTTTGCAGCCATCGTCACACCTCCAGATGTTATAAGTCAAATTTTAATGGCACTGCCACTCATCGGACTTTATGGAATTTCTATCATCGTAGCCAAAAAAGCTGGCAAAAGCGATGAAGACGAAGATGAGAAAAAAGAGGACGTCAAAGAGCAAATTGACGCCGATAGCGACGATGAGTGACATAAACGATATCTCAAGCTACGACTACTTTTTGCCTAACGAGCTCATCGCAAAAGAGCCAGTTTTGCCCAAAGAAGAGGCTAGACTGCTTGTTTATCTAAAAAAAACCAAAGAGATAAAACACTATAAATTTAAAGATCTAGCCAGCCTCATCCCAGATGACGCCGCGGTCATTTTTAACAATACAAAGGTAGTTAAGGCCCGCATTTTAGGACATAAACAAAGTGGCGGAGCCTGCGAAGTGATGCTAAATCAACCACTTGGCGATAATAAATTTAGCGTCTATATAAGGGGCAGAGTAAGCGTTGATAGCGTTTTAAATTTCGCTGATGATATAAAGGTAAATGTGCTTGAGCTAAATGATGATGGCTCAAGGGTGGTAAATTTCACCAAAAATGGCGTTATTTTAGATACGGCGCAACTTTTTAGCGAGCTAGAAAAGATCGGTCACGTCCCACTCCCTCCATATATCAAAAGGGCTGATACAAAGGACGATGAGAGCTGGTATCAAAGTATATTTGCCAAAAATAGCGGCGCAGTCGCAGCTCCGACAGCCAGTCTGCACTTTAGCGAACAGATGTTAGAGCAGATAAAGGCAAAGCACGAGGTCGCCTACATAACGCTTCACGTGGGCGCTGGGACATTTAAGGGCGTGGAGTGTCAAAACATAAATGACCATAAAATGCACTCAGAGTTCTATGAGCTAAGCCAAAAAGCTCAAGAGATCATAAACTCAGATAAGCCCATCCTTGGCGTTGGCACGACGGTTACTAGATGCGTTGAAGAGTTTGCTAGAAGCAAGCAGCCAAGCGGCTTTTGCAAGCTATTTTTAAATCTAAATAATAGACCTATCAGACAAAACTACCTTTTAACAAATTTTCATCTGCCAAAATCAACCCTGATCATGCTAGTTACTAGCTTCATAGGGCTTGAAGAGACGATGAGGATTTATGAAACGGCAGTTAGCGAAAAGTATAGATTTTACTCTTATGGCGATGGGATGCTTGTGATATGAAAAATGTCGATTTTGTCGCACAAATGGAGCTTTTTTTAGAAGCACTTTTTAAGGACGCAACAGCTAGAGATAACGCCATTGTCTTTAACTACAACCCAAACTACCCACGCTATCTAAGCTTTGAAGCGCATAAGCTAATAGGCGCGATCAAAAATTTAAGCAAATTTTACCTAAATGACGTAAGCGACTCAAAACTGCTCATATCCTTTACTCTAGTAAGCTATAGCCTAAGTTTAGTGCATTTTGACATACATATAAGATGCACTTCATGCCCGCAAAAGCCAAATGAGAGGCTAGTAAAAGAAGCTGGAGAGCTACTAAAAGAGCTAAATGCCAAGATGAGCGAAACTGAGGACGGCTTTAATATAAGCATAAGCGTGCCGCTACCAAAAAGTGGGACATTTAAAAGGCAAAGCGTCGAGATAGCCAGCCTTCTAGGTAAAAATGCGATCATAGCTTGCGATGACGAAAATTTATTTTTAACGCTCAGTCATGAGCTAAGCTTTACAGGGCTAAAGCTTAGCAAACAAAAGAGCTTTGAGAGTTTAAATTTACACATAAAAGATGCCATTTTCAAGCCAGACATCATCTTCGTGCAAAAGGAGTATCTAAGCGACAAAGCAAGGCTTGACGAGATGCTAACTTATCAAAAGCTTAAGAATTTCTACATCGTCATCATCAGCAAGGATGAAGCCAAAAGCATCAAAAGCGAGAAGATGACTACGCTTAGGCAGCCATTTACTAGCGATAGCTTGCATGAAACTTTAGGGGTGGTGGCTAGAAATTTATAAAATTTTTAGATATCTCTTCAAGATGATGGTGGCTGAGACGCTATCGAGCCTGCCATCTCGCTTTGTATTTGTGTAAATTTCACTTGCCTCGCTGCTGCTAAATGCCTCGTCTTGATAGACGATATTAGCCTGCACATCAAGAAGCGAGACAAAATGCTCTATGCGCCTTCTCATCTCATCCTCGCTACTGCCACCGATTGGCACGCCCACTACTAGCGTGTTTGGAGCGTATTCATTTACTTTTTGGCTTACATCTCTTGCGGCTTGATTTCTATTTTTTCTAAGAACTGGCTCAAGGGGCGTCACGACCTCGCCAAAACCAAAAGCAAGCCCTATGCGCTTTAGTCCAACATCGATCGCCATAAATTTCTCTCTCATAGCGCGCTTTTTACTCTTAAATTTGAAATTTCAACTAGCCCGTCAAGCTCGTACTCATAGATGATCTCGCCAAATTTAGCCAATGCTTCATCAAGGCTAACGCCATTTTTGCAAAATTTCAATATCTCATCATCAGCTTTTGCTTGCTCTTTTACCTCGCCAAAAAGAGAAGCAAATTTAACGTAATCATCGATAAGCTCGGCCTTTTTGTTAGCTAGCAAGGCATTTGTTCCATTGCTCTCATTTATGCGCTGAGGCAGGACAAAGACGGGGATTTTAAGCTCATTTGCAAGCCTTGCACTTTGCATCGAGCCACTTCTTAGATCAGCTTGTGCGACCACAAGAGCTTGCGCAAGCCCCACAACTATGCGGTTTCGCTCTAAAAACCTATACGCGATCGGTGGCTCGCCCTCGTCATACTCACTTAGAGCCAAGCCGTTTTCATAAATTTCTCTTATCGCTGCTTTATTTTGAGCTGGATAGATGATGTCAAGTCCATTTGCAAAAACACCGATAGTTCGCGGCATGGAAGCCTTGTGCGCCGTGATATCCACGCCGATAGCCCCACCACTTACCACGCAGACATTTGCGCTTTTTAGCGCTGCGCAAAGTGCTGTGACACACTCTTTTGTATAGACACTTGCCTTTCTTGAGCCAACGACTGCGACTTTTGGCATGCTAAGAAGCGAGGTGTCGCCTATGAAATTTAGCTCTTTTGGGGGATTTTTTAGCCTATTTAGCGCTTCTGGGATGATTTCAAGCTTCATAAAATATCTTTTAGATAAACAACTTCTACATCTTTTAAGATATTATTTTTGCTAGCTTTTATCACTGCGATCGTGTTTTTCTTTGGATGTCCGATGGCGATCGCGTAGCCCCTTTTTTTGGCTAAATTTACAGCAGCTACAAGCTCGCGTCTGACAGCTGCGGCAGATGGATCATCATCTAAAAATATATCTCTTGAAATGTAAGGCTGATTATACTTTTTAGCAGCCCTTGCCACGGCTGTTTGAGCGATCGTCTTACTATCAACAAAGATGAAGCCCTGCTCTATCAGCGCTCTATAAGCCTTGTCCATCGCGTCATAATCACTAGTAAATCGTGATCCTGTGTGGTTGTTTGTATATTTTGCGCGCGGGAAGTCTTTGCGTATCTTTTTTATCTTTTCATGCATGCTCTCAAAGCTCTCATTTACCGTAAGGGTGCCTATCTCTGGGCTATCAAAGTGCTTTGCCTGCATCGGCAGATGTATCATATAAAACTCAAACGTTCTAGCGATATTTGGCGTATCTGGATGAGTTTTTGTCGCTGGGAAAATGGACGGTGTTATCTTTAGACCGATTGACTTTACCATGCTAGCATGCTCAAATGTCGCCACATCATCGATTATTAGCACCAGCTTTGCACGCCCTTTTACGCTGCTATTTGGAGTAAATGGCACAACCGCAAAGTCATCTTTTTTCGCGCTCTCTTTTTGCGGTTTTTCGCTGTAAATTTGCTTTTTGGCGTTTTTACTAGGCTCAACCTCACTTTTTTTAGTAGGCTCAGGTTTTAAAATTTCACTATGCTTTAAATTTTCTTTTATGCTTAAATTTGCTTCAGCGCTTTTGTTTTGCTCTGTTTTTTGCTCTGTTTTTATCTCTGTTTTTATCTCATTTTTGCCTGCGTAAAATGGCTCGATAACCTGCTCAACCTTTTGCTCAGGTTTTTCTTCGCTCTTTGCTTCATGGCTTGCATCCACGCTGCTTTGCATATTTTTATATAAATTTGCAAGTAGATTTTTCGTATCGTTTTGCTCTTTTTTTAGCTCTTCTTTTTTAGTTTCTACTTTTACTTCAGGTTTTATCTCAGGAGTTATCTTTTTTTGCTCTTTTGACTCAGTTTTTGGCTTTAGAGCAAGTTCGCTTTTGTGTTTAGGATCGGTAAAAATTTTGCTTAAATTTTCATCTTCATCAAATTTTAGAGGGTATTTTCTCTTCTCATACTCTTGTTTTTTATCTTTGCTAGCAACTTTTTGCTCAGCTTTTTTTGAAATTTGCTTCTCGCTCTTTGGCTCATTTACTTTGCTTATCTGCTCAACATCTTTGTTTTTGATGCTAAGAGCTGCGATAAGTGCCACTATCAAAATGGCAGCAATGACGCCGATACCAAGGAAAATTTTATTATGAGAGCGACCTGCACTCTTTTTTGCAGGACGCTTCTTTGTAGTCTTTTTTTCGCTCAAGGCTTAGTTTTTGCTTTGATCTATAAGTTTGCCGTTAGTTATCCAAGGCATCATTGCGCGAAGTTTTTTGCCAGTTTTATTTAGCAAGCTTCTCTCAGCTATACCGCGCTCAGCGTTCATTCTAACATATCCTGCTTTTCTCTCTAGGATGAAGTCTTTTGCAAATTTGCCATTTTGAATTTCTCTTAAAACTTCTTTCATAGCTTTTCTGCTCTCTTCGCCAACTACTCTTACGCCACTTACATAATCGCCATATTCAGCTGTGTTTGAGATAGAGTAGCGCATATCAGCCATGCCGCCTTGATACATTAGATCAACGATTAGTTTTAGCTCGTGTAAGCACTCAAAATACGCCATCTCAGGCTCATATCCAGCCTCTACAAGTGTATCAAAGCCAGCATTTACAAGCGCGCAAAGACCACCGCAAAGCACAGCTTGCTCACCAAATAAATCTGTTTCAGTTTCATCTTTAAATGTTGTCTCAATGATGCCAGTTCTACCGCCGCCTATACCGCAAGCATAGCTTAGAGCGATCTCTTTAGCCTTTCCACTTGCATTTTGCTCAACAGCGATAAGATCAGGTATGCCACCACCTCTTAAAAATTCGCTTCTAACTGTGTGTCCTGGGGCTTTTGGAGCGATCATAATGACGTCTATGTTTGCTGGAGCTTTGATCTGTCCAAAATGAACGTTAAAACCATGTCCAAATGCGATAGCAGCGTGATCTTTTAAATTTGGCTCGATCTCGTTTTTATAAATTTCAGCTTGAAGCTCATCTGGCGTTAAGATCATGATCACGTCAGCGCCTTTTGTAGCTTCACTTACAGTTTTTACTTCAAAGCGTTTAGCCTCAGCTTTTGCCCAGCTTTTGCCGCCTTTTGCAAGACCGATTACGACGCTTACACCATTATCTCTTAAATTTTCAGCGTGTGCGTGACCTTGTGAGCCAAAGCCGATGATTGCTACTTTTCTACTCTGAATAAGGCTTAAATCACAGTCTTTATCATAATAAACATTTATAGCCATTGTTTCTCCTACTGTTAAAATTTGGCGAAATTATACATTTTAGCAACAAAAACGTTGCTGAAAAAGAGCAAAAAAGTATCTTTAAGTTTTATGCTGCAGCTTTTTGCTATAATGTGACAAAATTTTTAACCAAAAGAGTCACTTTACATGAATGAATCAATTTTTAAAAAAATCAAAGCGCTTCCGCCACTAGACGACACTGTCATACAGATCCAGCGCCTACATGCTGACGAAAATAGCTCGATAAATGACCTCACAAAAGTGGTCGAGAAAGACCCTATGCTAACAGCAAATATCTTGCGTTCAGCAAACTCACCACTTTACGGTTTTTCTCAAGAGATCACAACTATCGCAAGAGCCATTTCACTTTTTGGCATGGCTACTATCCGCGGTTTTGCGCTATCAAGTGCTATTAAAAAGACCTTTTCTATAAATTTAGAGCCGTATGACATTACCGCACAAGATTTTTTAAATATCTCAATCATGCAAAATGCTTTGATGTACCACTGGTACTCTAAGATAAAACCTAAAAATCTAGAAATTCTCTCTCCTGCTTCATTTATGCTTGAAGTTGGCAAGATCGTTTTAGCACATGAACTCACAGAAAATAATCAAGTTGCTGAGTTTAAAACAAAGTTAAAACAAATTTCATCTACTTATGACCTTGCGCTTTTAGAGTCTGAAATTTTAGACATCACAAACGAAGAGGTTACAGCTCAAATTTTTGAGCAGTGGAATTTAGAGATCGAGCTTGGAAATTCTATCCTCTACTCAAACACTCCTGAAGAGGCACCTGACCATATAAAAGAGTACGCAAGAGCGTTAAAAGTAGTAAAAACAGCGGTTAATATCTTTAACCAGCTTGATGATGTGAGCGTAAATAACGCAACACTTCTTATAAACGAATATGGCTTTGAGAGAGATACATTTTTAATGGCTGTTAGCAAAGTCAAAGATAATTTGTGAAAGAATTTTTAACATCACTTCTAGTTGGCATCAAAGAAAAAGAGATATCAAACGAAGATAAAGAGATCTTACGTAATCTCCTAAACCTTGGTGCCGTAAGCTTACATAAAGATAAATTTTACCTAAACAACGGCTATGTCTGCGGCAAGCTAGATATCAGCCAAAACGCAACTGGCTTTATCATGCCATTTGACAAGCGCTTCAAGCAAGATATCATCGTAGAAAATAAAAATTTAAACAACTCTCACCTTGGCGATATCGTACTTGCAAAGCTTTTACCGCTTAAGAAAAAACGCCAAAGCGCTAAGATAGTAATGAGCCTAAAGCTTGCAAATGAGACTAGCGTGGTCTATACAAAACGCTTTGGGGCGGCCATTTTAGGGGTAAATTTAAAAACTGGGTTAAGCACAACCCTAAAGGCAACTCAAAAAAGCCTAAAGATGCTCCCACTTGGGACGCTACTAAAGATAAACAATCTAAACAACGAAATAGTCGAGGTTTTAGGAAATTTAGAAGATCCGTTAAGCGACGAGAAAATCTCACTTGCCATTTATAATAAAAATGATAAATTTAGCGAGGCTTGCGAGCTTGAAGCAAAGGCATTTGGCGATGAAGTCGATGCTAGCATGTATCCAAGCAGGGTTGATCTAAGAAATTTAGAGTTTTGCACGATCGATCCAGTCGATGCCAAAGACTTTGACGATGCCATATATTTTGATGAAAAAAAGCGTGAAATTTACGTTGCAATTGCCGATGTAAGCGAGTATGTGACCGCGTATAGCGCCATTGATAGCGAGGCTAAAAAAAGAGGCTTTTCTATCTACTTTCCGCACATCTCAGTGCCGATGTTACCACGAGCGCTTAGTGAAAATATCTGCTCACTAAAGCCAGACGTACCGCGCCTTGCATTTTGTTTTAAAATTTCACTCAATGCAAACAACGAGGTAAAAAAAGAGGAGCTTTTTGAAGCTATCATCCTTTCAAAAAGGCGTTTTAACTACGATGAGATCGATGAAATTTTAGAAGACAAAAGAGAGTGTGAAATTTCATGGATCAAGCCACTTTTTAAACTCACCACGAAGGTTCGCAAAAAAAGGCTTTTGCACGCGTTTGATTTTAGGACAAAAGAGCTTAGAATGAGCCTTGATGAAGAGGGTCAAATTTTGCAAACTAGGTTTGAAAGCGACTCCGACTCGCATAGACTTGTTGAGGACTGCATGCTTTTAGCAAACAAGGCTGCTGCTAAGCTCATCACAAAGGGCGTTTTTAGAAACCACGCATCGCCTGATTTTAAAAAGATAGATACATTGCTTGAGGACTTGCAGCTTTTGGGGCTTGACCTTGCATACGAGAGCGACCTTGCAAATTTGATAAGAAAGATCCAAGCAAAGGCCGATGAACTAGGCAACCGCGAAGAGATAGACAAGCTCATCATCAAGTCACAAAAAAAGGCTGAATACTCAAGTGAAAATTTAGGCCACTTTGGGCTTGGATTTGATAGATACACGCACTTTACAAGCCCTATTAGACGCTATTCTGATCTTATTTTACACAGACTTTTAAAGGCTAAAATTTCAAAAGATGATAAGCTTTACAACTTCTTACTTTTAAACATCCAAAGCACATGTGCAACATTAAGCGAGCTTGAAAGAGAGGCCGACAAGGTAGCCTACGACTTTATGGATAGGAAATTTGCACGCTGGGCAGCTGCAAATATCGGCAAAGAGGTGCGTTGCTATGTGAGCGAAAATCAAAATGTCTTGGTCGCTAAGCTTGATGATTACTTTGTTGGAGCTAGGATTTTCATCACTGGATACAGCGCAAATTTACTTCAAAAGCTTGTCGTAAAGATCACAGAGGCTGATATCGCGAGCGCTAAAATTTTTGCAAAAGTGGTGAGAAAGATCGATGTATAGAAAAGATTTGGAGCTAAATTTAGCAAATGCAAATTTAAGCAACTACTTCTTGCTTTTTGGCGCAGACGAGTTTCAGATAGAGCTTTTTGGCAAAGAAATTTTAAGCTTTTACTCAAGCGAAGATGCAAATTTGTTAAGCCTTTACTTTGACGAGTACAACTACGCTCAAGCAAGCTCTCACCTAAGCGAGCAGTCGCTTTTTGGCGGCAAAAATATCCTCTATGTAAAAAGCGACAAAAAGATCCCAGCAAAAGAGCTAAAAGAGCTCATCTCGCTTTGCTCAAAAAGCCATGACAACTACTTTTTGTTTGAGCTTTATGAGGCCGATATGAAGCTAGTTTTTGATACGCAAAAGGCATTTGGGACAAATTTTGCTAGATTTTTTAAGCCCTCAAACCCAGATGAAGCGATAAATTTACTAGCTAAAAGCTCAGCTAAAATAGGCCTAAACATAACCAAAAACGCGCTTTATGAGCTTTATTTTACGCATAATGAAAATTTATACCTTGCAGCAAGCGAGCTTACAAAGCTAAAAAGTCTAAACACTCACATCGAACAAGATGATGTAAAAAGGCTGGTTTTTGGACTTGGTGGGATAAATTTTGATGACTTTTTCAATAAATTTATGGCTCTAAAAGATATAAAAAACGACTTTTTTACCTACTTAGATGATCCAAATTTTAATGCAATTTTACTTCTAAATTCGCTTTACAAAGCATTT
>NZ_POYR01000015.1:0-8803 GCF_002912425.1 Campylobacter concisus | reverse complement strand
ATATAAAACTACGTAAATTTTAAATTTATAGACTATTCTTAGTCCTATTATAAGAACCAATATGAGCTTTACAACAGATCAACCTGTACACCGTCTTGGATCTCGACAAAAACGGTGTGCTTTGAATTTATTGTGTTGCCATTGATAACTTCTTGGCGATTAAAGGTCGCTTTATAGACTTGATTTACAGCGTCACCATCGCTTGTGACATCTACTTTGTTATAAGTATCGCCAACAACGCTATGTTTATTATTTAGCGTGGTGATATCTGCTTTTGTGGCTTTTACAAAATCATGTGTAAGCTGCACCAGGTCCTTGCTATCACCTATAACCTTTAGCACGGTATTTACGCTCTCGCTGGCTGCGCTATTGCTCGCATCTCTTGTATTTCTACTATCTACGATGTCAAAGATGCCATTTGGGCTAAATTTTATAGAAACAGCCTGATCTGCGCTGCCAAGTTGTACTTTTTCAAAGTTATTTATCTTTTTAACATTATCTAAATTTGAAAAATCCACATCATCAACCACTATAAGCGTATCTACTCCGCCCTTGCCGTCTATCGCCCTGCCCTTACTATAAACAAAAGCGTCATCTAGGTTGCCACCCTTTACATCACCCTCTTGTTTTAGATATACAGGGTCGCCAAAATTTGCCTCGCTATATTTGCTTGTATTTATCTCGTAAGAATTTGTAGTGCCTATCTTTTTTATAAAATCATTTTGAATGAGCGCTTCAACGTAGTTGTTGCTAAAGAGGCGAGTACCGCTATGCTCTGAACCCACCAAAGTATCTGATGGATATGGTCCACTAGCTGGCGCACTGGTTTTTTGCATTATATACAAAGATAAATTCATCTCGCCAGTTCCGTCCATGTACTCCATATCAAATTTATAAAAGCCAGCCTTATTAAATGTAAAATCCCTGCTCCACCACTGACCATTTTTGCCATATGATGCTTCTGTGGATGGTTGTATGAATGTTGTTGCACTTCCAAATTTTTGTGTATTGCCATTTATAGTTAGCTCTACATAGTTGTGTAGGTCGGCTGCTCTGACTGAGTATGTACCAGGAGCATTTACATATATCCAACCATCCATTTTCATGACAAGGTCAGAGCCAACAGGGTTTGACTCGCCAAGCGTGTAGTTGCCAGGCTTGCCTTTTAATATGCCATTTGCAAAGCTTATATTTTCTCCAGTACCAGCAGTCGTATCTACACCGTTTCTAAATTTCTTTGGTGCGTATGGGTTGGATGCGTCATATAAGGCATCGTTTCCGTATCTACCCACTCTTGCTAGATCTTCTGCGTGCATATTGCCTTGATCAGACAGGGTCTTATAGCGCGTTCCAGAGGCAAACTGCACAACGTCATATGTAGTAGAGGCACTTGGAGAGTAAATTTTAATATAGTCTTTATAGATGGATTTGCCCCCTCGCTGCGAGTAAACACCAGAATCGCCACCAACTCTAGCCCTCCAAGATGGATCTACATAGTTATAAAACCACATATCAGCATCAAGACCGCTGTTACCGATAAATGTCACCGTGCTAACAGAGACGTTTCCTGCGGTGTCGGCATTTTTTATCATGAAATTTGCTCCGGTGCTGTTTGCTGGCAGGGCAAAATTTTCAGAGTAGCTGTGCGTATCATCAAGAGCTGAGCTTTTATGGACGGAATTTAGCAGATCGTAAAGATCTACTTTGTTTATGGTGTTTTTGTTTAGCGTGTTGTTGCCGCTCGCATCGGTGCCAACACTGCCTGCGATATCTACGCTAGTTACATGTGAAGTTGCCGTTGGAGTGCCGATCGCATCAGGGGTGGCGTCTAGATCTACGTGAACTATTAGGTCATCATCCTTTGTGTCATCACTCTTTAAAACGGTCGCTCTTATGTTTGAGTATCTCTCATCTAGCTTTATACCAAGGGCCTCAAAGTCCATATTTACACGCTTATCTGCTCCGACTGTTAGATCTATATATGTTTGTCCGCTTGGTAAAATTTTGGCATTGCCATGATCATCTTCAAGTGCTAAACGAAGCTTTGTACCAGGGTCGCGGTCCACGCCAAATATAATGTTTGGCTGTTCGTCGTTAGTAAGTGAGATGTTGTACTCTTTTATGGTTTTTGTCTCATCATCAAAGTTATTTTTCTGGATAACCTTCTCATAGTCCTCTACCCTAAGGTATTTAGCGATATTTATAGCTCCGCCATCTATCTGTGTGGCAAGTTTGACGTCATCTATATAGCTTAAAATTCCAAAGTCAAAGAGCCTACCGCGAACGCCATCAGTTGTGGTGACCTCGTTTGGTGTCGTGATAGTGGCTCTAACGGGCGTAGAGTGATCGACCGAGATAGGGACATTTGGTATGCTAAATTTGCCATCCACGATAGGAAGTGGCGCTGAGCCGTCACTTGGCAAGGCGGTTAGTCCATCGTCGCTTATTGTATATTTGACCGTTGTGGTTATGGCTGGTATAGTCGGAGTTGAGATAGTGACGCTTACATTGCTTCCTGGTTTTGCGTTGCTAGGCACGTAGATATCAAGGTCGCTTTGGGTTGAGGGTGAGCCAGAAGGGGTGGTGATGCTATCTATTAGCCCGTCTCCGTCATTATCCCTTGCAAACTGCACCTTTATGCTGTTATCTACGGTGATCTCGTCTGTGACTGGGTCTGCTTTGTTGCCAGCTTTGTCGGTAAATGTGGTCGTGAAATTTGTCGTAACGCCATAAAGTTTTGTCGTGGTCTCTATGGTGCCATTATTTACATTGATAGCTACACCATCATCTCTTGTGGCACTATATGTGCCGGATGCGTTTTGAGAAATTTTAATGGTTATCTTATCTGTTTTGCCGTCGCTTCCTGCGATATCTATCTCAAATTTATCGCCATCTCTTGCATCGTTTGGAATTTTCATCTTTATAGAGGTCTTCACGCCATCAGGACTAAAGCCACTCTCTTTACTAGTTAGCACGCCGTCTTTATCGCTATCTTTTGCAAACTGCACGTGCGGAGACCTAACAGGTGCGACCGTATCGCTTGAAATTTCACTCACACTTGAAGCTTTTGTAACTCCAGTCGTGCCGTCAATGATCGTCGTGCTTAGCTTTTTCCTGCTTGGATCAGTTGAGCTCGTAGGGTCAGTAACTGTGATCTTGCCATTTTGGATAGAGATAGTCTCGCTACCTCCATCAAGCGTGGCAGTAAGTCCGTCAGGTGCGATAGTATAGGTCTTTGTGACACTTGTTGGTGTGCTAGCTGGGTCATCGACCTTTATGCGGATCTTGTCGCCAACTGCGGCGTTGTTTGGCACATAGATATCAATAAGCGACGCCGTGCCGCCACTTTTAGCTAGTTCGGCTGCATTTATAATGCCATCTTTGTTCTCATCAAGGGTAAAAACGGCGATCGGATTGTTATTATTTGCTATAGTTATCGTATCTGTCGCACCTGGGTTGCCTGATTTGCTTATCATTTGGATATTTACATTTGTTGGCGTTGATGATGAAATTTTAACAGCACTTGCCACGTTAAAGCCGACATTTCCGCCGCTCTCACTTGTGAGCGGATAGCTCTCGCCACTATCTTTATCTACAAGCGTGCCACTAGATGTTTTAACAAGCGTCTTTTCATGCAAAGTGCCGTCAGGATCGGTGGTAGTAAGCTTTATCTTGTCGCCTATTTTCATATTTGGCGATAAAACGATCTTCGCATCATCGCTTGGCGTACTACTTGCTGGATTAAAGCCATTTTCGCTAGCGTCTATCACGCCGTCGCCGTTTAGGTCTTTGCCTAAAACCACCTTTGTAAAGCTAAGAGCTGGCGTAACGGTATCAACGCTTGCGGCTGCCTTTGCTGGAGCTGAGCTGGCACCATTTGCTAACGTGATGCTAGAGCTTACATTAAGCGGGGTATTTGGCGTGATAGCAACGCTTGGGATGATAAATTCTTTTTGATCTGGATTTGTTGCATTTGGCATGATAGGCAAAATTTCACTTGGATTGTTTTCATTTATCACGCTTGTGCCTGCTAGGTCTACTTTGTAAGAAAGCGTGGTCTTTACGCCGTTATTTACAACTTCTAGCGTTACTTTGTCGCCTGGCCTAAAGTCATTGTTAAAAGCAACGGCCATGCTTGTGTGATTAGGATCGCCACCTGCTTCTACGATATTGATATAGCCATCGCCATCAAGGTCTTTTAAAAGCGCAATGCTTGGTGCTAGGATAGCTAGAGCGCTCTCTTTTTGCTCTGCCACCACTGGCGCTGCACCGCTAATAGAGCTAACCGGCATTGCTGGCTCACTTGAGATGATAGCTGGTAGCTCTAATGTACCGCCATCAAACCAAACTACGTTTGAGATGTGCCCTTGTGTGTCAAAATTTGACCCATTTATGCTTGCTGTGTCGCTACCATGGCTTGAGCCATGAGAGTGGTGGCTAGAGTTTTGAGCGTTTTCGTCGCTGTTTTTGCTATTTGAGCCTTCGCTTTCACCAAAGATCCTTCTCTTGTCCTCTTCTACTTGCGCTTCATTGCCTTGGGTGTCAAATTTTGCATTTGATAGCTCTTTTGTGATGATGATAGTTTGTGTTCAAGTAGCGTGATAGGTGCAGCATGATCAAAATTTATAACGATAGTGTCGTTGCTGCTTTGTGTGATGATCTCATCGCCCAAAAATATCTCGTCGCCTTGCTTTAGCAAGATCAACTTTCCGTTTCGTTTTACAAAAACTTTTCCACTTATCTTTGCAACAACACCAACGCTTTGCATCTTTCTTCCTTTAAATTTATAACTAATACATCCATTTAAATTTTAACGCGATTATAGCTAAAAGTATTACAAAATAAATAAAGTGATTTTAGATAAAAATTGTCATTTTGCCACTCTTTTTTATATCGAAAATTTATTGCTATTATCTAATGGAGCGCTATTTTTACGATGATATAAAAGAGTAAATTTAAATAAATTTTAGTTGCAGGTAAATTTCTATGTCACAAAGTAAATTTTAAAACTATTTTGTTATCAAATTTTATTTATTTTGAAAAATTTATGTTTGAAATATCCCACGCCAAAAGACGTGGGATAAAATTTACGCTATCTTGCTAGCGTCGATGATGTTTAGATCAAGACCTAGATCTTCAACAGATAGACCAAGTGCAAGACCTACAAGCTGAGAGAGGTGGATGATAGGTTTTCTAACATCTGAGTGGTTCTCATCTTGATATCTCTCTTGATAGATGTCAAGTTGCATTTGGCAAAGTGGGCACGGAGTTACAACTACGTCTGCGCCATTTTGATCAGCGTTATTTACGATCTGGCTTGACATTTTTCTTACTGATTTTCCAGCTGGATAGCTAGCGTGGAAGCCGCAGCAGTCAAGTCTTTTTTCAAACGGCACTATAGTAGCACCAAGTGCGCTTACGACGGTTTCAAAACTCTTTGGATTGACTGAACTTTCTCTATTGTGTAGATCTTTTTCAGGTCTTAGGCTGTGACAACCGTAAAATAGCGCTACTTTTAGGCCGCTAAGTGGCTTAACAACCTTTGCTTTTAGCGTATCGACATTTTGATAAAGCTCCCAAAGAAGGCTTGTGATCTCGGTTGAGCCGTTATATTTCATATTGCCTTCAGCCAAAAAGGTATTTATACGATCTTTTGCGCCCTTATCAAGCGTGCTTTTTGCTCTTGTTAGAGTTAGCATACAGGTTGAACATGTCGTAAGCATCGGCATATTCATCTGCTCTGCAAGCGCTATATTTCTAGCATTTGCCACAAGCGCAGCCATAGGATCGACATCTTGTGCTTGTTGAGCCCCACAGCAGCTCCAGCCCTTTATCTCGTGAAGCTTCCAGCCAAGTACTGGAGCGATGGCCTCAAGCGACATCTTAGCCTCTTTAGCTGCTTGAGTGAGTACGCATCCTGGGAAAAAAGCGAATTCATTTTGCATAATTACTCCTTACTAGCAGCTTTGCGAGCCGCATTTATCATTTTTACTAGATCGTCATGACCTTCTATGTCTTCTTCGCCAAATACATGAAGCGGATTCATCTTGCCAGCAAGCATCAAGTTTGCAGCGATGTCTAGTTTGCCCATATTTTTGATAACGCCTTCTGAACGAAGTGCAAGTCTAACCTCATTTAGTCTGCCCGAGCCATCAACTAGATCAGTTAAGAACGCCTCAGCGTGATCTGGTCCCATGCCCTCATTAAAGCCTTTTTGTATAGCCATGATGCGAAGATCAGTTATGTCGCCGCATGCGCTTATGCCTTTTGGACAGCGATCAGCACACTCTTGGCATTTTACACACATCCAAAGACCATTATCGATAGCTGGTTTTAGGTGTGGCATAGGATCTTTGCTACGTGAGTCAAAGGCAGCTCTATAAGCATGAACAAATACAAATGGCTGCATATAATCACTCGCGTCTGCTTCAAGTTTATTACACTCACTAGCACACGCACCGCAAAGTATGCAGTCCCATTCAAGTGCGACTTTGTCATACTCTTTTTGGCTTTGCTTACAGCCTTTTGCAGCGCTAAATTCTGGCTTAGCAGTGATGCTTGGTTTGATCTTGCGTAAATTTTCGATACTTGGCTCCCAATCCACCATAAGGTCTGAGATAACCTTGAAATTTCCAAGTGGTGAAATTCTAATAGTATCTGGATTGCCAAACTCAGCCAAAAGCTCATTCATCTTTGTATCGCAAGCTAGATATGAGTGACCATTTACTCTAACAGCGCACGCACCGCATATCGCTGAGCGGCAAGATGCTGTGAAATTTAACGTCGCATCCTTTTTTTGTTTGATGTCAAAAAGCACTGTTAAAAGAGTTTTGCCTTTGACCTCTTCATTTGTTAGCTCATAAGTTGATTCATATTTTTTAGTTCCGTCAAAACGGTCGATAATAATTTTCATCCTAGCTCCTTACTCTGGCTTCTTGCCGTCAAGTGAAAATATGCCTGTCACAACGTCTTTGTAGCTAAGTTCAAGCTTGCCGTCTTTTAGTGTGACTATGCTGTGTTTTAAGAAATTTACATCATCTCTTTTTGGATAGTCCTCTCTTGTGTGAGCGCCACGGCTCTCAAGGCGATTTTGCGCTGCAAGACATGCTGCACGAGAAAGAAGTATAAGGTTGCCAAGCTCGACATAGTCAGTAAATGCTGTGTTCATGACTGGGTTTTGATTTGGCACTTTAAGGGTGTCATATTTTGCTTGGATAGCTTCTAGGTTTTTAGAGAGCTGATCTAGTTTTGCACCAGTTCTAAAGATACCCATTAGATCCCAGTTGTTTTTACCAAGCTCTTCGCGAAGTGCGTACATATCATTTACGCCACCCTCGCCTGTTGCGATAGCTTTAAATTTATCTTGCCACATTTTTGCTAGCTCAGAAGTTTTCTTACCGCTTGCAAATTTTGCATTTTGAGCGTAAGCACCAGCACCTTTGCCAGCTAGATCGCCAGTTACAACTGCGTCAGTTAGGCTGTTACCACCAAGGCGGTTTGCACCGTGGATAGATACGCATGAAGCCTCACCACCTACGTAAATTCCAGGGATTTTTGTGCTCATATCATCAAATTTAGCTACCTCTATGCCACCCATTGAGTAGTGAGCTGTTGGGCGGATAGGCACTGGTTGCTCGATAAGGTCGATGTCTTGGAAAAGCATAGCAGTGTGGCGAATTTTAGGAAGCTTTTTCATGATAGTATCTTTGCCAAGGTGACGAACATCGCAAAGCACATAAGCGCTCATACCCTCGCCAAAGCCTCTACCTTCGCGAATTTCTGTCTCGATCGCACGAGCGACGACGTCACGAGGAGCTAGCTCCATCTTTTCGTGATAGTTTTTCATAAAGCGCTCGCCCTTGTTATTTAACAAGTATCCACCCTCGCCACGAGCAGCTTCTGTGATAAGTGTGCCGCCATTTTGAACGCCAGTTGGGTGAAACTGAAGCATCTCAGGGTCCTCAAAACCAAGACCTACTTTAAGCGCAGCAGCTATGCCATCGCCTGTTGCTATAAATGGAACTGATGTGCGGTTATAGAAAATTCTAGTGTATCCACCAGTTGCGATGACTAGAGATTTGCAAAGAACTGGGTAAATTTGACCATCTTGGATGTTGCGAAGAACGACGCCTTCGACCTTGCCGTCCTCAAGACCGATCTCAAGTAGCTCATGATCCATTAGAAATTTAACGCCAGCTGTGATAGCGTCGTCAAGACAGGCGTGCATCAAAACGTGGCCAGTTTTATCAGCTGCGTAGTTACAGCGTTTTTTGCTAGCGCCACCCATGAAACGAAATGCCACGTCGCCATTATCTTTACGAGAAAAGAGCATGCCGTTGTAGTCTAGCTCGTGGATGACTGCGCCTGCTGCCTCGCAAAATTTCACAACTGCATCTTGATCAGCAAGATATGCTGCACCTTTTACGGTGTCATAAGCGTGAAGCTTGAAGCTATCGCCGTTGCTAAAGTCAGTAACGCCGTTTATGCCGCCCTCTGCCATACAGGTCGCGTTGCGTGATGGCATCATCTTTGTAGCGACAACGACGGTTGAGTTTGGATATTGCTTGCGAACGGCTGTTGCTGAACGAAGTCCAGCACCGCCAGAGCCGATTATTAGCACATCAACAGATGGCAAGCCATTTTCATTGCCCTTTGGCAACTCGCCAGCAAAAACATTGGTTGCACCAGCTGTTGTAGCTAGCGCACCTACGCTGATACAGGCGCTTTGTAGAAATTCTCTTCTGGTAAATTTTTCACTCATTGATAACTTCCTATTTTAATAAGTTTATTAGCGTCAAAAAAC
>NZ_POYR01000014.1:0-433 GCF_002912425.1 Campylobacter concisus | reverse complement strand
GTTTCAAAAGCCGGCCGCATGGAAAATTTTGGACTTTTTCGTCGGCGTTACCATGATAGCGCTTGGCGTGATGTTAGTCGTCGGCGAGTGAGGGTGTTTAAACTTAACGATCAAATTTATGTAGCTTTGGCACGCTGTTTTTATGTCCAGTTGGCTAAACTTTGCTAAAATTTAAGTAAATTTACAAGAAAAGGAAAAGATGAACGACCAAATTTACCTCATCGGTGATGTTCACGGCTGCTATAAAACCCTTTGCGCCCTAATAGATCGCTTGCCGCGTGGCGCCGATTCTAAAATTTGCTTCGTAGGCGATCTGACAGACCGCGGCGAGGGGAGTTTTGAGGTCGTGCAGCTAGCGATGCGATGCGGTTACGCGGCTGTGATGGGTAATCACGAGTACCGTCTTTTGCAACACAAAGACGCATTTTTACGC
>NZ_POYR01000013.1:0-5489 GCF_002912425.1 Campylobacter concisus | reverse complement strand
AAACTATTAGTCAATCTTTGAAATCTAAACAAGTGATCGATTGAGCCAGTCTATTATGATTAAATAATAGATTAGACAAACTAATATAAAAACTAAAAGTTTTTTGATTAAAAACTTCATAATAAAAATCCTATCTATTAGATAGGTAATTAATATGGAGAGTTTGATCCTGGCTCAGAGTGAACGCTGGCGGCGTGCCTAATACATGCAAGTCGAACGGACGAGTAAGAGCTTGCTCTTATGAGTTAGTGGCGCACGGGTGAGTAATGTATAGCTAATCTGCCCTACACTAGAGGACAACAGTTGGAAACGACTGCTAATACTCTATACTCCTGTCTGACATAAGTTAGATAGGGAAAGTTTTTCGGTGTAGGATGAGGCTATATTGTATCAGCTAGTTGGTGAGGTAATGGCTCACCAAGGCTATGACGCATAACTGGTCTGAGAGGATGATCAGTCACACTGGAACTGAGACACGGTCCAGACTCCTACGGGAGGCAGCAGTAGGGAATATTGCTCAATGGGGGAAACCCTGAAGCAGCAACGCCGCGTGGAGGATGACACTTTTCGGAGCGTAAACTCCTTTTGTTAGGGAAGAACAATGACGGTACCTAACGAATAAGCACCGGCTAACTCCGTGCCAGCAGCCGCGGTAATACGGAGGGTGCAAGCGTTACTCGGAATCACTGGGCGTAAAGGACGCGTAGGCGGATTATCAAGTCTCTTGTGAAATCCTATGGCTTAACCATAGAACTGCTTGGGAAACTGATAATCTAGAGTGAGGGAGAGGCAGATGGAATTGGTGGTGTAGGGGTAAAATCCGTAGAGATCACCAGGAATACCCATTGCGAAGGCGATCTGCTGGAACTCAACTGACGCTAATGCGTGAAAGCGTGGGGAGCAAACAGGATTAGATACCCTGGTAGTCCACGCCCTAAACGATGTATACTAGTTGTTGCTAAGCTAGTCTTGGCAGTAATGCACCTAACGGATTAAGTATACCGCCTGGGGAGTACGGTCGCAAGATTAAAACTCAAAGGAATAGACGGGGACCCGCACAAGCGGTGGAGCATGTGGTTTAATTCGAAGATACGCGAAGAACCTTACCCGGACTTGATATCTAACAAATCATCTAGAGATAGAAGAGTGTCTGCTTGCAGAAATGTTAAGACAGGTGCTGCACGGCTGTCGTCAGCTCGTGTCGTGAGATGTTGGGTTAAGTCCCGCAACGAGCGCAACCCACGTCATTAGTTGCTAACAGTTCGGCTGAGCACTCTAATGAGACTGCCTTCGTAAGGAGGAGGAAGGTGTGGACGACGTCAAGTCATCATGGCCCTTATGTCCGGGGCGACACACGTGCTACAATGGCATATACAATGAGAAGCAATATCGCGAGATGGAGCAAATCTATAAAATATGTCCCAGTTCGGATTGGAGTCTGCAACTCGACTCCATGAAGCCGGAATCGCTAGTAATCGTAGATCAGCCATGCTACGGTGAATACGTTCCCGGGTCTTGTACTCACCGCCCGTCACACCATGGGAGTTGATTTCACTCGAAGCCGGAATACTAAATTAGTTACCGTCCACAGTGGAATCAGCGACTGGGGTGAAGTCGTAACAAGGTAACCGTAGGAGAACCTGCGGTTGGATCACCTCCTTTCTAGAGTACATATAGATATTCTCTCACAAGATATCTATAAGAAAGATATTCTCAATCATCCTTGTTTAGTTTTGAAAGATTGATAGACCTATAGGGGCCTATAGCTCAGCTGGTTAGAGTGCACCCCTGATAAGGGTGAGGTCACAAGTTCAAGTCTTGTTAGGCCCACCAGAGAATTTAATTGGGGAATTAGCTCAGCTGGGAGAGCGCCTGCTTTGCACGCAGGAGGTCAGCGGTTCGATCCCGCTATTCTCCACCATTAAAATAGTTTAACAGCATTAAGTCTAATTAGAGAGCTTAAATTTAAACTTTCTAATTAGACTTTTGTCTAAATGTTCTTTTAATTAATATTGTTAATAGTCACAAGCAAGTTTTAAAAACAATTTTACAGGACTTGTTAAAGATTTAAATTTCTATCATCTTTGCATTTAATGCAAAAGTTTGACATCACAATCTATTTAGGATTTAAAACTTATCTAAATAGTAGTCAATGCTTTCCGTCTTGAGAGCTAGAATTTAAATGTAGTAACATAAAGTTATCTTTAACAAGGAAGTGATGCGAATTAGAATAATCTAATATAGAAAAGGTAAGCTACAAAGAGCAAGTGGTGGATGCCTTGGCTAGTAGAGGCGATGAAAGACGTGCCAGGCTGCGATAAGTCTCGGGGAGCCGTCAAGGGGCTTTGATCCGGGAATTTCTGAATGGGGCAACCCAACTAATAGAGATATTAGTTACCGTATAACGGAGCGAACGAGGGGAATTGAAACATCTTAGTACCCTCAGGAAAAGAAATCAAAAGAGATTACGCTAGTAGCGGCGAGCGAACGCGTAAGAGGGCAAACCACTAGTTTACTAGTGGGGTTGTAGGACTGCAATATAGACTAAACTTAGCTAATAGAACGACCTGGAAAGGTTAGGCACAGAGGGTGATACCCCCGTATATGAAAGCTTTGTTTTACTTAGCAGTATCCTGAGTAGGGCGGAACACGTGATATTCTGTCTGAAGCTGGGTAGACCACTATCCAACCCTAAATACTACTACTAGACCGATAGTGCACAAGTACCGTGAGGGAAAGGTGAAAAGAACTGAGGTGATCAGAGTGAAATAGAACCTGAAACCATTTGCTTACAATCATTCAGAGCCCTATGATTTATCAGGGTGATGGACTGCCTTTTGCATAATGAGCCTGCGAGTTGTGATGTCTGGCAAGGTTAAGGAAACCCGGAGCCGTAGCGAAAGCGAGTCTTAATAGGGCATTTAGTCAGACGTTGCAGACCCGAAACGATGTGATCTATCCATGAGCAGGTTGAAACCGGTGTAAGAGCCGGTGGAGGACCGAACCCGCTAGCGTTGAAAAGCTATGGGATGACTTGTGGATAGGGGTGAAAGGCCAATCAAACATCGTGATAGCTGGTTCTCTCCGAAATATATTTAGGTATAGCGTCATGTAGTAACACTAGGGGGTAGAGCACTGAATGGGCTAGGGCATACACCAATGTACCAAACCCTATCAAACTCCGAATACCTAGTGTGTAATCATGGCAGTCAGGCGGCGAGTGATAAAATCCGTCGTCGAGAGGGGAACAACCCAGACTAACAGCTAAGGTCCCTAAATCTCATTTAAGTGGAAAACGATGTGGAGTTACTTAAACAACCAGGAGGTTGGCTTAGAAGCAGCCATCCTTTAAAGAAAGCGTAATAGCTCACTGGTCTAGTGATTCTGCGCGGAAAATATAACGGGGCTAAAATGAGTACCGAAGCTTTAGACTTAGTTTTACTAAGTGGTAGGAGAGCGTTGTATTTGCGTTGAAGGTATACCGGTAAGGAGTGCTGGAGCGAATACAAGTGAGCATGCAGGCATGAGTAGCGATAATTGGGGTGAGAATCCCCAACGCCGTAAACCCAAGGTTTCCTACGCGATGCTCGTCATCGTAGGGTTAGCCGGGTCCTAAGCAAAGTCCGAAAGGGGTATGCGATGGAAAATTGGTTAATATTCCAATGCCAACTATAATGTGCGATGGAAGGACGCTTAGAGTTAGAGGAGCCAGCGGATGGTAGTGCTGGTCGAAAGGTGCAGGTTGGAGTTCAGGCAAATCCGAACTCCTTTAAGCCGAGGCCTTACAGGTGCGTGAAGTTCTTCGGAATGAATCGTAAATCCTTGATACTGTCGAGCCAAGAAAAGTTTCTAAGTTTAGTTATAGTTGCCCGTACCGTAAACCGACACAGGTGGGTGGGATGAGTATTCTAAGGCGCGTGGAAGAACTCTCTTCAAGGAACTCTGCAAAATAGCACCGTATCTTCGGTATAAGGTGTGCCTAACTTTGTGAAGGATTTACTCCGTAAGCATTGAAGGTTACAACAAAGAGTCCCTCCCGACTGTTTACCAAAAACACAGCACTCTGCTAACTCGTAAGAGGATGTATAGGGTGTGACGCCTGCCCGGTGCTCGAAGGTTAATTGATGACGTTAGCTCTGCGAAGCGTTTGATCGAAGCCCGAGTAAACGGCGGCCGTAACTATAACGGTCCTAAGGTAGCGAAATTCCTTGTCGATTAAATATCGACCTGCATGAATGGCGTAACGAGATGGGAGCTGTCTCGAAGAGGGATCCAGTGAAATTGTAGTGGAGGTGAAAATTCCTCCTACCCGCGGCAAGACGGAAAGACCCCGTGGACCTTTACTACAGCTTGACACTGCTATTGGGATAAAAATGTGCAGGATAGGCGGGAGGCTTTGATCCATAGACGCCAGTTTATGGTGAGCCATTGTTGAGATACCGCTCTTTTTTATTCTGATAGCTAACTAGCTTGAGTTATCCTCAAGTAGGACAATGTCTGGTGGGTAGTTTGACTGGGGCGGTCGCCTCCCAAAATGTAACGGAGGCTTACAAAGGTTGGCTCAGAACGGTTGGAAATCGTTCGTAGAGTATAAAGGCATAAGCCAGCTTAACTGCGAGACATACACGTCAAGCAGAGACGAAAGTCGGTCTTAGTGATCCGGTGGTTCTGTGTGGAAGGGCCATCGCTCAAAGGATAAAAGGTACCCCGGGGATAACAGGCTGATCTCCCCCAAGAGCTCACATCGACGGGGAGGTTTGGCACCTCGATGTCGGCTCATCGCATCCTGGGGCTGGAGCAGGTCCCAAGGGTATGGCTGTTCGCCATTTAAAGCGGTACGCGAGCTGGGTTCAGAACGTCGTGAGACAGTTCGGTCCCTATCTGCCGTGGGCGCAAGAAGATTGAGGAGAGTTGACCCTAGTACGAGAGGACCGGGTCGAACCAACCACTGGTGTACGAGTTGTCCTGCCAAGGGCACCGCTCGGTAGCTATGTTGGGATGTGATAACTGCTGAAAGCATCTAAGCAGGAAGCCAACTCCAAGATGAATCTTCTTTTAAGAGCTCATATAGACTATGTGTTTGATAGGCTGGGTGTGTAATGGATGAAAGTCCTTTAGCTGACCAGTACTAATAGCTCGTCTGCTTATCTTTTAATAAGCATCACTTCCTTGTTAAGGATAAAAACTTAATTAAGATATGTTTTTACAAAACTTTGTTTATGACTTTTAACTTTATCTAGTAGTGTTAAATAAGAGATTTAGCTAATATATCTTTTATTTAACACTGCCCGTGACTATACAGACGAGGAAACGCCTTGCTCCATCTCGAACCAAGAAGCTAAGCTCGTCCTGGCTGATGATACTCTCCCTTACTGGGATGTTGGAAAAGTAGGTCGTTGCGGGCTTTGCTTAATCTGCTTTAATTCTTATATTATTTAATACTAGTTTTTATTAGTGTTACTTCTTGTCTAAGTGTAAAATAGTAGTTT
>NZ_POYR01000012.1:0-14578 GCF_002912425.1 Campylobacter concisus | reverse complement strand
TTTTATTATGAAGTTTTTAATCAAAAAACTTTTAGTTTTTATATTAGTTTGTCTAATCTATTATTTAATCATAATAGACTGGCTCAATCGATCACTTGTTTAGATTTCAAAGATTGACTAATAGTTTTAACAATTGTAAGTTAAAAGAACTTTCTGTTCTGCGTTCTGCAAAACAGAAAGTGAAGTATATAGAAGTGATGCTTAAAAGTAGATAAAAATCAGGCTATTTTTTAAAAGCCCATAAAGAAATTTTGAAGTCCGACCTTTTCATTAAAAATAATATCTTTTTTATTTGGATCGTACTTAAATTTACTTACTACTTTTTTGCCATCTTCTTTTAAATATCCAGCAGATATAAGTGTTGGCTCGATAAGAGTCATCTCAGGAAAGAGCGTATCAAAAAATTTAGCCAAAGTCTCATCCGCGCTTAGCTCGCCATTAAGTGACAACTTATCAAAGATCGCAAGCTGACTTTCTCCGCTTTTAAAGCCATTGATAGCAACATCTAGTTTTAAATTTATCGCATTATTGCCATTTTTAAAGCTTAATGTATCCACTTTCACACTTGGATTTTTCTCTAAAATTTGACCCATTACTTCGTCCAAATTTAGCCCAGCAAAGATACTCTCATTTGTATCAACATTTACATTACTTAGTCTATCAAGTATATTATTTATAGTTGGCACGTTGATATTTGCTATTTTGCTATCTAAGATAAAATCTGTAAATTTCACTTTATTATCAGCAACTGCACCTATCTTCACCACATCTTTTGAGCTACCAAGATCATTTGAGACTTCAAATTTAGAGCTATACTCAAAATCATCCAAAGCAACATTACTATCTTTTTCATCTAATAATGCTAGTTTTTTGATCTTAACTTTTGCTATGTAAGGGACTAGTTTGTTCTCAAATATCTTTGAAATTTCAACTGGCACAGTGTAGCTTGTATCTATATCGACACCTTCAACATTAGCTTCTACTTTATTTTCTTCATTAAGACCTTTTAAAACAACTTTTTCAACGCCCAAGTTTGCGCTATTTACATTATCTTTTGCGTCCAGTTTCAAGCCAAATTTCACATCCTTTGTATGAACGTTCATAGTTTGCTTGTCACTAAAGTCGATATCGCTAAATTTAACTTTTACATCTTTATCGCCACTCACGCTAGCCTTTGTTTTAGCCGTTGCGACGACGTTTGATCCAAGAAATGAAGCTACGATATTTTTTATCGCTTCATTTTGTATAGAAATTTTTGAGTCGATATCAAAGCCATTTACAAATGCAAGCACTGAGTGAGAAATTTCATTTTCTACCTTAAAATTTAGATCCTCATCTACATCTTTGCCAGCCAAATTTTTCAAAAGATCCTTTGAAACGATAAGATCAAACGATCCTTTTGAGCCAAAAAAGCCTTTTTGATAGCTGTTTTCTGAAACTTTAAAGCCATTTACATCATTTAGTCTATCAACTATCCTTTGATAGTTCTCCTCGACCTTGTTTGAGGCAAAATAAACAGCGCCTGCGACGATCACGATAACTACGATTAGAGCAGATATCACCTTTTTCATGCTTTTCTCCTTTTTGTAATGTGTTGTAAAAATAACCAGATACCTAATAACAAGCCAACCATGGCAAGTGGCATGATATAGCCATGCTCGCCAAGATAATTGCTCACACTCATAAAATAATCCCCTGCTTTATAGCTTGCAAGACCGACGATCACCGCCCAAAGCACTGAAGAGATCAAATTTATAACGCTAAATTTATAAAAAGAGTATTTTGTAAGTCCAAGTGCGATAGGCACCAAAGTTTTGACGCCGTAGATAAATTTTTTGATAAATATTATCTTATCGCCATGCTTTTTTGCCAAAATTCCAGCGTAAGCAAGCTTTCTTTTGTGATTTTTAACATAAGGCATAAGTGAGCTTTTATTAAACCTTGCGACGTAAAAGATCAAAGTATCGCCGATCGTATTTGCAACGGCAGCAACTGCTATGCTAAGAGTTAGGTCCATCTTGCCAGCAAAGCTTAATATCCCAGCGGCGATAAGTGCTACCATGCCACCACCAAGGCTATATAAAAATAGCACTATGTAGCCGTAAGTTGAAATTGAGTTTATAATATCTTGCATCATTGCCCCAAAAGTTTAGAAGCTGAAGATATTAGTTGCTCGTATGCGTAGCCACTTTGTTTTAAAATTTCATCCTTTGCGCTTATCACTGCTCCGCCAAAGCTTGCTCCTGCGAAAAATCCATCATTTGTAGCATACGCGTAGATGTCACTTGAAAATTTAAAATCGCTTATTTTATTATAATTGCGCCCGATATCGCCAAAAGCCACTGAAAGCTTCGTATCAAGCGTGATCTTGGCGTCTTTTATGTCATAGATAATGCTATCTTTAAATATAAATAGCACAAGCGAACTATCTTCATAGCCAAGCTGTATGCCGATGCTGCCGCCACTTATACTAACTGGCAAAATTTCACTTGGCGAATTTAGGTTGCCAACGACCATTATGCCGTCGCCACCCATACCGCCAACTACAAAACCTATTTTTTTCACGCTTGGAAAGATGATCGTCGCTTTTGACTGCTCGATGAGCTCTTTTATAGGGGCGTTTCTAGCACCTCTCATCGTCGTTATAAACGAATTTGCCGAGTCTAGCACGAGCTCCTCGCTAGCAAAGCCAAGCGAGAAAAATATTATTATTGATAAAAGAAATTTCATATCTTGCCGTTATTTCGCAAAATCAACAGCGCGAGTTTCTCTGATGACGCTTACTTTTATCTCACCAGGATACTGCACCTTGCTCTCGATCTCTTGAGCAATCTCTTTTGCCACAAGCACGGCCTCATCGTCGTTTATAAGCTTAGCGTTTGCGATGACGCGGATCTCACGGCCAGCATTGATCGCATAAGCTTGTTTGATGCCCTCTTTGCTTTTTGCGATGTTTTCGATCTCTTCGACACGTTTTAAGAAGCTCTCAAGCACCTCACGTCTAGCTCCTGGACGAGCTGCACTTAGTGCGTCAGCTGCGCAAACAGCAGCACTTTCTATACTTGTCGCCTCTTCGTGACCATGGTGAGCATATATCGCATTGATGACAACTGGATGCTCTTTATAGCGTTTGCAAATTTCAGCTCCAAGATCGACGTGGCTGCCCTCGTACTCGTGAGTTAGCGCTTTGCCGATGTCGTGAAGTATGCCAGCTCTTTTTGCTAGCTTCTCATCTCCACCACACTCAGCTGCGATGATGCCAGCAAGGTGAGCTACTTCGAGGCTGTGGGCAAGGGCGTTTTGACCGTAGCTTGCTCTAAATTTAAGCTTGCCTATTAGTTTTACTATCTCTGGATGAATTTTATTTAGACCAAGGTCCATGACAATATTCTCGCCCTCTTCTTGTATGCTTTGCTCAAATTCTTCAGTTACTTTTTTGTGAAGATCCTCTATCCTCGCAGGCTGAATTCTGCCGTCCTCCACCAAAAGCTCGATCACTCTTGTAGCGATCGCACGTCTGTAAAGGTTAAAGCTGCTTAGTATGATCGCGTGCGGTGTATCGTCGATGATGATATCAACGCCAAGCACCATTTCAAGGGTTTTTATATTACGTCCCTCTTTGCCGATGATCCTACCTTTTAGCTCATCGTTTTTGATATTTACGACATTTATTAGACGCTCAGCCGCAAATTCTCCAGCAAATCTTGACGTAGCCTGCGCCAAGATGTAATTAACCCTCTTTTTAGCCTCTCTTTTTGCCTCTTCTTCGTACTTTCTAACGATATGAGCGATGTCGGCGCGTGACTTCTCTTCGACCTTTTTAAGCACGACCTCTTTTGCCTCTTCCTCCGTTAAGCCAGCAGCGTGTTCAAGCACTCTTATCGCCTCTTCTACTTTGTTTTGATAAGTCGCTTTTAAATTTAAACCCTCTTCGTAAGTGACCTTCGCATCTTGCTTATCTTTTTCAAAAAGCTCTTTACTCTCGTTTAAAAGCTCTTGCTCATTTAGCAAAATTTTCTCTTTTTTGGTCAGCTCATCAAATTTACTTGCATACTCTTTTTGAAGCTTTGTCGTCTTGTCGTCGTATCTTTTTTTAGCCTCAAATTCAGCCTCTTGTACTGAAATTTTAGAGTTTTTAAGCGTTAGCTCAGCTTCATACTCGATAGCTTTTGCCTTTGCTTTTGCCTGCTCTAAAAATATGTTGTAGTTTGCATCATTTATCTTTTTGGCGTAGAGATACCCTGCTCCAACGCCCACCACACCGGCCCCTAAGCCTATTAAAACCTCTATCATTTATTCCTCTTTTTATATAATTTTTACTTGGGGTTATATAAAAGTCTCCCACCGCATCATGCGCCTGCGAGAGCACATCTTTGGTGTAAAAGTCTTTTACCTCTAAGAAAACTATCAGTTTTGGCTTAACGGGCAAAGTGTCAAAAAATCTATCGTAAAATCCTTTTCCGTGCCCTATCCTTGCCATAGCTCCATCAACCCCAATCGCTGGAACTACCGCCATATCGAGTTTAACATTATCCATTTTTTTGCCAGATGGCTGTCTGACATTAAATTTATAAGTTAGAAATGGCAGTCGCAATCTTACCATCTCTAAGCTAAGACCTACCATAAAAGGGGCAAAAATTTCACATTTATGTGATAAATTTCGTCTTATTTTAAGCACATCGACTTCGTAGTTAAGTGGTAAGTAAAAGAGTACCTTTTTAGAATTTGTATAATTTATCAAATTTAAAAGCGTTTTTACCGCCTTATAATGAGTGCCTTTTGCTCTAAATTTGGTGAGCTTTATCAAATTTGCTCTCGCTTTTTTTCTAAATTCGTTTTTTTCTAAATTAACGCTCATTTTATGCTCTTTCTTGTATAATCCTGAAACATTTTTCAAAAGGAAATTTATGACACTAAAACGCGCAATTATAACATCACTTTGTCTTTTTGCATTTTTCGGATGCGGCGACAACAAAAGCCAAAAGAGCGAGCAAAACACTAGCGAGCCAGCTGTGCAAAGTAAAAATTTAGAAGAAAATGCCAGCAAAGATGAAAATTTAAGCAAAGATACGCTCACACCAAAGATAAGCGAGAACGCACAAAGTGACGAAGTAAAAGATATAAGCCTAAAACTGCTTAACGGCACAACTATGCAGATCACAAAAAGAAGCAACGGCTTTGACGTAAAAGATGGCAAAAAAGCGACACTTTACGTATTTTTCGCCACATGGTGCCCACCTTGCAAGGCTGAGATCCCATCTTTAAACAACCTAAGTGAGAAATTTAAAAACGAGCTAAACATCGTTGCTGTCTTGCTTGAAGACAAGAGCGAGGACGAGGTTAAAGAATTTGCTCAAAAATATAAGATCAAATACGACATCGCAGTTGGCGAGGGAAATTTCTTATTTGAAAAGGCGATGGGCGGCATCAAAGGGCTCCCAGCATCTGCACTCTTTAAAGCAAATGGCGACTACGCTCAAGGCTACATAGGTCTTGTGCCTGAAGAGATGCTTGAAACTGACATAAATAGGGCTATAAAATAATGCTTGAGTTTTTAAAAAGAGGTTTTGAAAAGACCTTTGGAGCGATCAGCTCGGCTAAAAAGTCAAACAAAATCGACAAAGAGAGCTTGGAGGAAATTTTACTAGAGGCTGACGTCGCCTACGAGATCGTGGAGGAGATTTTATACTACTTGCCGCCACAAGATGAAGTGAGTAGAGCTGATCTAAGACGCGTTATGAGTAGCTACTTTATCTACGAAAATGAGCGCGTGATAGAGCCTGACAAGCCATTTGTCGATCTCATCCTTGGCGTAAATGGTGCTGGCAAGACGACAACCATAGCAAAGCTAGCAAATTTATATAAAAATAACGGCAAAAGCGTCATTTTGGGCGCTTGTGATACATTTAGAGCTGGAGCGATCGAGCAGCTGCGCCAGTGGTCACTTAGACTAAATGTGCCGATAGTCGCCACCCAGCAAGGGCATGATCCTTCAGCAGTTGCTTACGACACGATCAGCTCGGCCCTTGCAAAAGGTATCGACCGCGTCATCTTAGACACGGCTGGCAGGCTTCAAAACCAGACAAATTTAGCAAACGAGCTCGATAAGATCGTTCGTATCAGTAAAAAAGCCTACGAAAAGGCGCCTCACCGCAAGATCCTCATACTTGATGGCACGCAGGGCAACGCTGGCGTCGCGCAGGCAAAGGCATTTAACGATATCGTCTCGCTTGATGGCGTCATCATCACAAAGCTTGACGGCACTGCAAAGGGCGGAGCGCTATTTGGCGTGGCAAGGGAGCTTGAGCTACCTATATTTTATATAGGCGTTGGCGAAAGTATGGACGATATCATCAAATTTAACCCAGACGAGTTTTTAGACGAGCTGATGGACGCCATTTTTGAGTAGGGTAAAATTTCTTAGTAAAATTTGCTTTTTCGCTGCTCTTTTGGCGATTGATATTCTTGCTTTTATTCCAAAAAGTCCTGCGATCATCGAAAATTCGTGGGACAAAGCAAACCATTTTTTAGCTTTTTTCGTCCTTTATATCCTGCTCTACCTTGGCTATGAGTTTAAAATTTTAAAAAATTTAGCCCTACTTTTAGCCTTTGGCGTGCAAACAGAGCTCGTTCAGGCATTTTTACCAGACAGAAGCTTTAGCCTGCTTGACATCGTAGCAGACATGATCGGAGCGGTCTTTGGAGTGATAGTAGTTGAAATTTTAAAAAGGATATATTATGGCAAAAGCAAAGCCAGTTTTTGAGTGTCAAGCGTGTGGTAATCAACAGGCAAAGTGGCTGGGCAAATGCCCACAATGTGGAGCTTGGGATAGCTTTGTCGAGCTTAGCCAGCAAGAGATAAAGATAAGTAAAGAGATAGCAAAAAGCAGTGGCACACCTAGCAAAGCCATAAGCATCGACGAAGTCGAAATTCAAAATTTCACGAGATTTAGCACCAAAGATAGCGAGCTAGACCTTGTTCTTGGTGGTGGCGTGGTCGAGGGTTCACTTGTGCTTATAGGCGGTAGCCCGGGCATTGGCAAATCAACCCTGCTTCTAAAAATCGGCTCAAATTTGGCAAAAGACGGCAAAAAAACGCTCTATGTAAGCGGCGAAGAGAGCCAAAGCCAGATAAAAATGAGAGCTGATAGGCTAAATGCGGTGGATAAAAATTTATATCTGCTAACTGAAATTTGCCTAGAAGATATCATGCTAGAGGTGCAAAAGAGCGACTACAAGGTGCTAGTCATTGACTCCATACAAACACTTTATAGCCAAAATATTACCTCCGCGCCAGGCTCGATCACGCAGGTTCGCGAGATCACATTTGAGCTAATGAGGCTTGCTAAGAGCCAAAATATCTGCGTTTTTATCATCGGTCACATAACCAAAGAAGGCTCGATCGCAGGGCCTAGAGTGCTTGAACACATGGTCGATGTGGTGCTTTATTTCGAGGGCGACGCGAGCAGAGAGCTGAGAATTTTGCGCGGGTTTAAAAACCGCTTTGGCTCGACGAGCGAGGTTGGTATATTTGAGATGAGCCAGCGCGGACTGGTGAGCGCAAATGAGGTCTCAAGCAAATTTTTCACACGTGGCGGGGCGATGAGTGGCAGTGCGATCACCATCATAATGGAAGGCTCAAGGGCGCTTAGCATCGAAATTCAGGCACTTGTTTGCGAAAGCGCTTATCCAAAGCGAAGCTCGACTGGCTTTGAGAGAAACCGCCTAGATATGCTGCTCGCACTTCTTGAGCGAAAGCTTGAAATTCCACTTGGGCACTACGACGTATTCATAAACGTTTCAGGTGGCGTTAAGATAAGCGAGACTGCGGCCGATCTAGCCGTCATTGCAGCGATCATCAGCAGCTTCAAAAACCGCCCCATCAGCAAGGACAGCGTCTTCATCGGCGAGCTAAGTCTAAACGGCGAGATAAGAGAAATTTTCAATCTCGATCAGCGCCTAAAAGAGGCAAAAACGCAGAAATTTAAAAATGCGATCATCCCAAATAAACCGCTTGACACGCAAGGTCTAAAGTGCTTTTACGCCAAAGATATCACGCAAGTGCTTGAGTGGATGTAGGGATAGTTTCGGTATGCTTTTTGCGCAAAATGACAGTGATCTACAAAGCCATAAAGAGATAATTTATGCTTTTGTGTCAAAAGATAAAAGATTTTTTAGTGAATATCAAAAAGAACTCACGAGAAATTTACCACTTTATCCCGGCTTAGAGCTATTGCTTATCGATTTTTGCAGTCACTTAGAATAAAACTATTGTCAGCTCAAAGAGATGTTTTTGAGCTTATGGCTTTATTTGATTTAGTGTATTTATTGTGCTATTTTTTAATGCAATCTCATCAATTTCACCAGCATTTCTTAGTTCTTTAATTGGGCAATATTCTTCCACATCATAAAATAAACTTTGCATAACGTCATAATAATTATTAAAAAAACCGTCATCTTTATGCAATAACTTAAAGAATTGAGTTTGATAAGTGCTTGCATCTATTTTATCTTTGGCAAAATCTTTCATTAAAGTCAAAAAATTATTATAAATCACAAAACTACTCCTATTTATTGCATCTAATAACATCATTATACCGACCAATAAAAATCATTTTAATACCCTAAAATAAAAACCAAACCATATAATGTGGCTACTTGATATATGATAAAATTTATATTTAGCAATACTTAACAATTATTACCTTTACGATCTCACAAGCCTCTACTTTTTCTCAATATAATATATTGTATATTTAAATTTACTCATCAACCACTTCTATCCCACTTGGACAAATTTTAGCAAGTGGATTGTTATATTCTTGCTTGCATTTTTCGCACTTTATGACGCCTAGTTCTGCACTAGCCTGCTCTGCGTTGTAGCAATGCGGACAAACTACGTAGCCATCTACTTGTGTATCTACTCCTATAGCTTTGATACTTGGATCTTGATAGTCGTTAAAGATTTTTCTAAATTCGCTTTTGCAAATTTTAAAATCAATAAAACCAGCAAACTCAACTACATAATTTCTGAACGCAAAACAATATCTCTTCTCTTTTTCTCTAAAATTTAGATCATCTTCAAAAATTTCTTGCAAATCAGACCAAAAATTTTCATAATTAATATTCTCTGGAGCAATGCTTAGGACATCATTTATCCTAACAACATTCCATCTATTTGGGATACTGCCATCAATAATATCAAAAAGCTCAGCATTAAATCCGCAAATACCATCAAAATCATCCTTGTTATACACGATGATAAGTTTTACCTTGCCTTCATACATCTCCATCAGCAAGACATCATAAATAGTATCCTTTTCAAGCCGATCAAATGCGTTTAGCTCACGAAGCTCAAGCGATGAAATATCAACGGTTGTTTTTAGTTTTACTTTCAAATTTATCCTTTAGATTATGTCGTCTCTATAAATTTAATAGCTCTTTTAAGTACAAAATTTAGCCTATCAACGCTTGTCATCGCTTCAAATTTGCCGTCATCTAGCTTCATATAACACCAGCTTTGACCGCTATTTTTTAAATACTCATATCTTGTTTTATTGTCAATATTTATGTTTATTTTAACTAGCTGATGTTCAAAATTTAGTTTAAAGTCAGATATCTTGCCTAGTGTTTGAAAGCCATTTATAGCCTTTAACTTTAATTCTATGCCATTTTTAAGTCTGTTTTGCACAACTTCTTTATCAATCTCTCTTTTTCTTTGCATAAAATTTTCTATAGCAGAGGGTTTTATATCTACTAAATCAAAATAATAACTATCAAAGCTAGACGCCATTTCTTCGTATGCAACGATAGTTGCGCGGCTACTTTCTGAAAGTCTCCAAGAAGTCGGCACAAAGTTATCTAAAATTTCAAAATATTGAGAGTCATAAAAAAATGGATACCACCTATTGTTATCATAAATAAGAAAGCTAACTTTTGCCTCTTCAAAACGCAAAGCATAAACTATATATTTTTTATAAAGTCTAAAACCCCACTGTTCGTCATCAACTTTTATGCATCTAACTATCACTTAAGCTCCTCCATTAACTTTCAAATTTGTATTTAGTAGCTCAAGCATACGAAATTTAAATCATTTTTTATCTATATTATGCTTTAAAATTTTAAAACAGATAAATTTCACACGATCATCACTGCAGCTACGGCAAATCCGCCGTCGTGAGTTATACTAAGGCTTGCTTCTTTGATATTAAAGCTTGTATAAATTCTTGGGCTAAATTTTATCTTTGGTGCGTTTCTTGCGTCTTTGCTGAGCACAATGTCCAAAAAACCACACTCCTTGCTGATGCCCACACCAAGGGCTTTGCTAGCTGCTTCTTTGGCCGCCCAAAATCCAGCCAAAGTCGCATCATTTTTTGCTAGCGCGATCTCATTATCACTTAAAAATCTCTTTAAAAAAAGCTCGCCGTGACGAGCCTTAAGTCTTGAAATCCTATCTATCTTAACGATATCGATGCCTATCATTGCACCACGAAATCAGTAAAAAATATGTTTTTGATGTAGCCATCATTTAGCACTTCATTTAGCTTGCCTACGATCTCGTCTTTTAGCCTATCTTTGCCCTTTGCAGTGCTTACTTCTTCGTAAGTTTTAGATGAGAGTGTTCTTATGATGATATCTCTTAAAAGTGCCTTTTTCTTATCAAGCTCGGCAGTTAGTAGCTCGTCGCTTTGCTCTAAATCAATCTTCGTTTTAAGAAATCTCGAGCCATTTTCACTAAGTAAATTTACGACAAACTGATCAAGCGGATATATCGGTCCCATGTTCGAATAGTCGTTGCCACCGCGTTTTGCTTTGTTTTGAGCGGGTGCTGGTTGAGTTTGAGTCTGAGCTGGTGTTTGCGCCATATTTGCCTCTTTTGGCTCGTCAGAACTAAGCATCAAAAACGCCACTAGCCCTCCGATAACTAGCAATAAAACAAATATCGCGATGATGATTATCATCAAAGCGCCATTGCCACCTTTTTTTGCTTTTTTCTCTTCAACTTCTTCAGCCATCTTTCCTCCTTTAAGTTTTGGCTATAATTATACAAAAAATTCACAAAAATGAGAAAAGATGATACATAAAACCAACGCCGCCAGGCTTTTAGACAAGCTAAAAATAGAGTATGAGATACTTGAGTACGAAGTCGATCTAAACGATCTTTCAGCCGTTCACGTAGCAGCTAGCACCAAACAAGACATAAAGCAAATTTATAAGACAATCGTCTGCCAGTGCGAGCCTAAAAATTTTGTCGTTGCTTGCTTGCAAGGCGATCTGGAGCTTGATCTAAAAGCACTTGCTCATGCGTGCGGTGCCAAACGCTGCGAGCTTATAAATTTAAAAGACTTAGAGAAGATCACCGGCTACATCAGAGGCGGCTGCTCGCCACTTGCTATGAAAAAGCACTTTGCCACATTTATCGACGAGCGAGCAAAAGAGCAAGAGTACGTGCTAGTAAGCGCTGGAGTAAGAGGCAAGCAGATAAAGATAGCTCCAAATGACCTTTTGAAAGCTTGCGAAGCGGATTACGCTGATATCGCTAGGCTAGCTCTTTAAAAACTCTATAAATTTAAACTTCTCGCCTAAAAACTCGGGCGAGAGTAGAAATTTAGCCTGTTTTGCGGCGTTTTCGTAGGCTTGCTTGCTGCCTTTTTCAAGCACCAAAGATAAAATTTCATCCACACCAAAGTCGCAAACTAAAGCATCATTTTGTTTTTTTAATTTAAGCATCAAAAAGCCAGCCTCGCAAAAAGCCTCTTTTACCTGCTTAAAGCAAAGGCTATAAGTTAGATCAGAGCTTTTAAAATATGGCTCGAGGTTTGAAATTTCAAACAAAGAAAAAACTTGATGATCTTTAAAAACTCTTAGGCTAAATTCATTTTTCGGCTCAAATTCGCCGTAGTCAAAGCTTAAAAATCTCACCTTTTTTGCCGCATTTGCAAGCTGGAGCGCAAATTTGGCGTAGCTAGTTGATATCTCGCCCTTTTTTATGTCAAATTTCTTTGCAAGGGCTAGTAAATTTTGATCCGCTTTTTGCCAGTAAAATTTTAGATCGCTATCCACAAAAAGCATATTATCTGCGTCTATCACTTCGCAGCTAAATGCGTCAAGTAGCTCATTTGAGATGACAAAAATTTCATCAAACGAGCACTCGTCTAAATTTTCATAGTGCCCTACTCTAACCTCGTCACCAAAGCGTTTTTTAAAGGTTTCAAGCTGTTTTTTACGTAAAATTTCATGAGGTTCGATGATGATAAACTCTAAATTTGACAAAATTTCTGGCTCAAGCGTAAAGATGCCCTGCGCAAAATCAGCCAGCATATCGCCCGAGTTTGCGCCGATCTCCACGACCTTGCAAGAGCTAGAAATTTTGCCATTTTTAAGTAGCTTTAAAAAGTAGTTTGCAAGGCAAGCGCCAAAGAGATATCCAACGCTTACATTTGTATAAAAATCACCCTTTTTGCCGATATCCACGCCAAATTTATAGTAGTTTTCATTGACCCAGATATCAAAAAACTCGCTAAATTTCATAGATCAGGCAGCTTCCAGCCTCTATAAAATGCAAACATCCTGACCGTTATGCCAGCAGCTAGCAAGAGCATGGTAAAAAATATGTTGCTAAGGCCTAGATGATAGAGGATAAAGTAAGCAAGTCCCACGCCAAGGCTTATCGTGCCGTAAAGTCCTGTGCGCAAAAACCATGGGACTTCATTTAGCAAGATATCTCTTAAGATACCGCCACCAACGCCGTTAAAAAAGGCGATCATCATGACGCCAAAGATGTTGTAGCTATACTCGATGGCAACCATCGCTCCAACAATAGAAAAGCAGATAACGTCGATCGCATCGGCAAAGATAAAGACAAATTTCTTTTCCAAACCATCTCTTTTTATATGCAAATTTGTGATCCTAGATACGACAAGCATAAAGATGACGACGCTTACTGGCATGTAGTGAGTAAATGAATAAACTGCCCTGCCAACGAGCATATCACGCACGATACCGCCTCCAAGTGCGGTCAAAAATGCAGACAAAAAGACGCCAAGCCAGTCACACTCTCTTTTTACTGCAAATAAAAAGCCACTAAGCGCAGCTGATGCGATACCGACGTACTCCACAAAAAGTATTAAGCTCATATTTTTTCCTTAAAAATGGGCATTTTATAATGAAATCTCATAAAATTTCATTAATAAATTTTTAAATAATAGTTTATTTTAGGCTATAATAACAAAAATTTTAAATAAGGAAATTTGATGAAAAAAATTCTAACTTTGCTCTTCTTGATCGGCTCATTTTTTGTGTTAAATTTAAACGCTGACGTGATCCAAAATCAAAAATTAAAAAATGCGATAAACATTTTAAACGCTTTTGGCACTAGAAATTTAAAACCAAATACCAAATTTACAGGCATCAAAGCCATCGCTATCATCCCAGACGTAACAAAAGCAGGTGCGATCATCACTGGCTCAAAAGGCAAAGGCGTATTTATCGCTAAAAACGACGATGGCGAGTGGTCAAGCCCATTTTTTGTAAATTACACATCTGGCAGCATCGGACTTCAGCTAGGATATAGCTCGGCTGATATGATCATCTTGTTTAAAAACTCTGAAGCCTACGCAAGCTTATTTAACGCAAAAGATACGATCAGCCTAAAAGCAGAAGCCACTGGCGGCGTTGGCAACGAAGTGGCGATAGCTAGTGATTTGCCTGAAATTTCAGCATTTGTTGAGGAGCGTGGCAAGACTAGTGGAGCTTTTGTTGGCGTTAGCTTAGACGTGGCAAGACTTAAGATAAACGCACAAGATACAAACGACTACTACGATAGAATGTATGAATTTGAAGATATCTACAACAACAGCCCAAAAGCTAGCAAATATACAATCAAATTTAAAGAGATAATCTCAAAATACTTCTTATAATAGCCTCATATCTTGACTCTTTTAGAAGAGTCAAGCTCTTTTTTTACATTTTAAAGATTTTAGAAATTTAGTTTATAAATTTAGCAAGATTATGGCTTAGCCTTTTGCTAAACCATAAATAGTGATACAAAGCGTTTTTTAGGGATCGGAGAAAATTGAGTCATATATTCAAACGCCTCTTCGTAGTCGCCGTCAGTGTATTGCGCGACTTGCTCGATAAGCTCGTAAAGCTCTTCGTCATCCATCGAGTCAAAGCTGCCTCTATTTTCCAAAACCTCTAACAAAACGGCGTCTAATTCTAGCTCGTCGTAAGTCATTTCGTTCCTTAATTCTGATTTAAAAAATGCGACACTATACCAAAAGAAGCTTATAAAATACTTTACTTAGAATTTGTAATAAATTTTATGCATTTTTTAGTAGAAAAGTTGTAAAATCTTTACATTCATTATCAATTTGATAGGGATTTTGTGGAAGACTTTGAACTATTTTACAAGCATTTTAACGAGTTTTTAAAAGCTTTTGATCAAAAAGGCTCTGAGATAAAAGAGCAAATTTTGCGTGTGCTTTTTGCTAGCAAGTCGCATCTAAGTGCTCAAGAAATTTGCCAAAAAATTTATGAAATTTACAAAAATGAAATTTCAATGACTTCTATATATACC
>NZ_POYR01000011.1:0-6963 GCF_002912425.1 Campylobacter concisus | reverse complement strand
TCATTATATTTTTGGAACTCTTCTTGATATTTAATTTGTCTTCCTTCTAATTTTTTGCTAATCCTTTTTGCTTTTTTAAGCTTCTTATCTATATTTGCCGCGTCTCCAAGTAAAACTATTGCGTCCAAACCATTATCTTTAATTTTAACTTTACTATTTACATATTCTTCATTAAATACAAAAATATTCTTTTTCTGATCTTCGTTTGTTAAATCTACTGCTGCGCCGCTTTTATCTATAATTTGACTCACAATAAGAAGTTGATTGTTTTGTTTGACGGCATCAAAAGCTTGCGAAATAGTGCTTTTACCGCTTCCATTTTTGCCATAGATTAAACAAAATCTATGGTACTCTTTCTCAAAAAAATTTAATTTTACTTCACCTTCAAAGCATTTTCCATGAATTTTTACGCCACAAAAATTACTAAACATTGTATTTACTCCAATGTGTTGTTAAATTTTACTACCTTTAAAATTCTCTCTATCTTTTTCGCATCTTTTATGCCGTTTTTGTCCTCGACTTTGGAGTTGATATCGACTAGATATGGCTTAAATTTGAGCGCCTCTTTGATATTATGCTCGCCTATGCCCCCAGCCATGCCAAATTTAAATTTGACCTCTTTTAAAATTTCCCACTCAAAACTAGTGCCATTTCCGCCGGCATTTTCGCCCTTGCAGTCAAAAAGCGCCATGTCAAAATGCTTAAAATCAACCTCTGGCAAGCTATCTTTCACGCTAAAAACCTGCCAGATTTCTTGCCCCATATCTTTTAAATTTGCATGCAAATTTTCACTCACCACTCCATGCACCTGAGCCACGTCAAGCCCTACAAACTGGCAAATTTCCATTATCTCGCAGTCGCTTTGCTCAGCAAAAACGCCAACTACTTTTTTGCCCTTGCTATGAGCAAATTTCGCTATCTGCCTAGCTAAATTTAGCTCGACCCTTCTTTTGCTTTTGGCAAATATTAGTCCGATAAAATCAACATCCAAAGCGCAAACCCCACTTGCCTCATCTAGGGTTTTGATGCCACAAATTTTAACTAGCGCCATTAGCCCCAGCCTTTATGAACTCTTCATAAAATTTATATGCCTTGCCAGAATTTATAGCCTCAAGCACCATTTTTTTGGCCTCGTCTGGGCTCTTTGCGCCATCAGCCGCGTAAAGTGCAAACATCGCATTAAAGACCACGATGTCAAATTTCGCCCCCTGCTCCTCGCCTTTTAGCGTGCGGATCAAGGTTTTGGCGTTTTCTTCAGGTGTGCCACCCTCGATGTCGCTGTGAAGCGCTCTTTTAAAGCCAAACTGCTCTGGCGTGATGCTGTACTCAAAAATTTCGCCATTTTTTAGCTCCACAACGCTTGTTTCGCTACAAAGCGTGATCTCATCAAGTCCGTCATCGCCGCGAACGACCAAAGCGTGCTTTCTGCCAAGTATCTTAAGCGTCTGGGCGTAGAGTTTTAAAACAGGTTTATGATAGACGCCGACTAGCTGATTTGTAAGGTTTAAATTTGGATTTAAAAGCGGTCCAAGCACGTTAAAGACAGTTCTTATGCCAAGTCTTTGACGCACTTCTCTCACCTCACCAACTAGCGGATGGAAAAATGGTGCGTGGAAAAAGGCTAAATTTTTACTAGCTAAATTTTCACGCTGTTTTGCCAGTGATTTTTCACTTTTTACGCCTAAAATTTCAAGCACATCAGAGCTGCCTGACTTGCTTGAAACTGCCTTGTTACCGTGCTTTGCGACCTTTATGCCAAGGCTTGCAAGGATAAATGCCACAGTAGTTGAAATATTTATCGTCTTAAAGCCATCGCCTCCAGTGCCGCAAAGATCGATCATAGGCGTATCGTCGCGGTAAGTTTGCGAGTATTTTAGGATATTTTTTGCAAGCGCAGCAAGGCTTTTTGGGTAAAGGCTCTTTTCGCTAATTAGCACCAAAAGGGCTGAGAGCTGCACTATCTCGTACTCTTTGCTAGCTATTATCTCGCAAATTTGCTCAAAGTCGCTATCATCAAGCGGTATGTTCTCTTGAAGCTTGATAAGATATGGCTTAAGTGAGCGAATTTTTAGCTCTTTTACCTCTTTTTTTGCCTTGTAATTTACAAAATTTTCAACGATCTTTTTGCCGTATTGCGTAAAGTAGCTCTCAGGGTGAAACTGGATGCCAAAGATCGGCTTATCTTTAACGCTAAGTGCCATAACTACGCCATCATCGCTCACCACATCAGCGCTTAAGCTAGCTGGGAGCTCATCGACATAGAGCGAGTGGTAGCGCATAACCTCAAAGCGCTCAGGCAGCCCAGCAAATAGCGGCTCTTTATTTTTCACGTCGATAAATGAGGTCTTGCCGTGAAGTGGATCGTCTAGCCTTTTTATCTTTGCGCCAAAACTAAGCCCTATGGCTTGGTGTCCAAGGCAAATGCCAAGCACTGGCACGCCAAGGTCTGCTTTTAAAATTTCTAAACAAACTCCGCTATCTTTTGGGTGTTTTGGCCCTGGGCTTAGGATAATCTTACTTGGGTTTAGTTTTTTGATCTCTTCAAGCGTTATCTTGTCGTTTCTAACGCATCTAACCTCTTCATTTGTGAGTTCTTTTACGTATTGCTCGACATTGAAGACAAAACTATCGTAGTTATCTATAAGTAAAATCAATCTCTATCCTTTTAAATTTAGCGGCTGCTACGCGGACTAAATATTATAAATTTAGGTGAGATTATAACTAAAAGAAATTTTAATTAGGCTTTTGTGCGGCTCTCATAGGCTTTTAAGAGTGATAGCATATCGACATTTTCTAAATTTACGCCAGTTGGCACGCCCTGAGCGATCTTACTAAATGAAATTTCACTCATGCCAAGCTTATCCTCGACATAAAGCATGAGCGCGTCTGAATTTAGCCCCGGCGTAAAGGCAAAGACGACCTCTTTTGAGCCATTTTGCTTGATAGCACTTCGCAGCCTCTCTATGGCGTCCTCATCGATCTCATCAAGCACAAAGTAAAGGCCGTTATAGATGCCATTTTGCTCAAAAACCAAGATATCTTTTGGGCTTTCAACCAGCAAGATGACCTCGCTATCTCTGCTCTCGTCACTGCAAATGTCGCAAATTTCATTTTCACTTAGCCCACCGCAACGCTCACAGCGCTTGATAAACCTTACCGCATCCTCGATATTTTGCGCAAGCCTTAGCCCTGCAAAGCTATCTTGCATGCAGACAAAGTAAGCAAACCTTGCAGCTGATTTTTTACCCACACCTGGTAGCTTAGCAAAAGACTCAGTTAGCTCGTTAAATTTTTCTAAGCCCCTTTTCATGCGCGTTTTGCCTTTGCACGAAGTAAAATTTTAAAGACGTGATAGCCATCTTCGTAGTCATAAGCAAGCTCAAATTTTTGCATCTGACAAATTTGCTCGATGATATAAAGTCCAAGCCCCATGCCACTCCCCGCACTCACCTTATCGCCGCGCACGAAGGCTTGTTTGTAGTAGTCAATCGGGTGATTTAGCTTTTTGCCTAAATTTTTAACCGCTATAAATTCGCTATCGCAGATCAAAATGGCCTTTTTATCTTCTGCGTATTTTAGGGCATTGTCTATCAAATTTTTAATCGCCAAACTAAAAAGCTGAAAATCAACTCTTAATATAACGTCATCTCTGATGTCACAGCTCACTCGCTCTTCAAATTTATCAAGCATGAGCATATCTTGCACCTGCTCCAAAATGAGCGAGAAATGGCACTCTTGATAGTTTATCGCGTAGCTTTTTGAAAGAAGCTGCTCGACCTTGCTAAATTCATTTATCAGCATCTCAAGGCGCTCAAAAACGTTTATGAGCCTCATCTTTTGAGTGTCGTTTGCAACCATCTCAGAGACGATCCTGCCCTTGCCAATAGGCGTCTTTAGCTCATGCATGATCGCACGTAAAAATAGCTGCCTTGAGCGGATGAGCTCTCTGATCTTGCAAACGGCGTTGTCAAATTCAACTGCGACCTGCCCGATCTCATCTTGCTCGTTTTCATTTAGCCTAGCAGTCATCGCCATCTCCATGTTTCCGCTGGCAAATTTTCTGATATCTTTGCTAAGTCTTCTAAGCGGCAAAAGGCTTCTAAGCACCGAGACATAAAGCGAGATAAGTAGAGCCGAGATGATCAAAAATGCCACCCAAAGCGGGTCATTTACGTGTCTTGCGTCGTTGCTCTCAAGCAAGAGCTGAAAAGATGGATTTTTGATGAGCAGATACAAATCGCCTTTGTAATTAACCGACTGCATCATGCCAAGAGGCGTGTGCTGCGTAAAGATGGCGTTTCCGCTTGTAGTAACTGAGGTGGCTAAATTTTTATTGCCGACGTATTCTAGGTTGAAATTTTTAAAGTAGTGCTCCAAATCTCTTGGAGGATTGCCACGCTCGTAAAGCGCCACAAGATAGTTCATAGCGCTTATTTGTTTATCTTTTAGCTTCTCAAGCGCACTTTCTTGCTGAATGTTTGCAAATGTCACAAAGAGCAAGCACATCAGCGAAAAAGCGATGGCAAAGATGATAGTTATCTTGGTGGTTATGGAGTATTTCATCCGATAAGCTTATATCCTATGCCTCTAACTGAAAATATATGTTTTGGCGCTTTTGAGCTGTCACCGATCTTAGTTCTAAGGCGTCCGATGATGACATCTAGGCTCTTTGAGTCCTTGTCTTTTAAGCTCTTGCAGTTATAAACTAGCTGCTCTCTTGATACTGAAAAGCTGTGCTGTTTGATGAGATAGGTTAAAATTTCATACTCAGCAGGTGTAAGAGCAAGGGCTTCATTGTTAAAGTAAATTTCATGGCGCTTGTCGTCTATCCTAAATGCGCTATCAACGACCTCTTCTTGAACTTCGTTTGTCTTTTTATATCTTCTAATAAGACTTGTGATACGAGCATACATCTCTTTTGGATCGTATGGTTTTGGCAAATAATCATCCGCTCCAAGCTGAAGTCCAACGACCTTGTCGCTGATGTCACTGCGAGCCGAGCTTATGATGATAGGGATGTCGTATTTTTGGCGAATTTCTTTGCAAACTTCAAGACCATCAATACCAGGTAATGTAAGGTCAAGTATGAGCAGGTCATAGTTTTTTATGCCGGCACTTAGTCCTAGATATGGGTCTTCAAAGTTAGTCACTTTTATATTAAAACTATCAAGATATTCAGATAAAATTTGTGCAAATTCTGGATCGTCTTCTATCATTAAAACGTTAATCATAAATCATCCTTTTCATTGAAAAATAGTAGAGATTATACGGCAAAAATGTAAATTTTTTTTTAAATTTAAACTTTTTTGGATAAAATCTCACATTTAAAATAAGCTTAATAAACAAGGAAAAATGTGGAGTTTGATTATTACGAGATCCTTGAAATTTCAAGAAATGCAAGTGGCGACGAGATAAAAAAAGCCTTTAGAAAGCTCGCTTTAAAATACCACCCAGACAGAAACGCTGGCGACAAAGAGGCTGAGCAGAAATTTAAACAGATAAACGAAGCCTATCAGGTCTTAAGCGATGAGCAAAAGCGCTCTATCTACGATAGATACGGCAAGGAAGGGCTTGAGGGTAGATTTGGCAGTGGCGGTGGCTTTAGCGCTGATTTTGACCTCTCAGACATTTTTGACTCGTTTTTTGGCGGTGGTTTTGGCGGTGGCTCTAGACAGAGAAAAAGACGAAGCGAAAAATACTCAGCCGACCTTGAAATTCCTATAAATTTAGAGTTTAACGAAGCTGTTTTTGGCTGCGAAAAAGAGATCAAATTTGATCAAAAAGTGCCTTGTCCAACATGCAACGCAACAGGCAGCAAAGATGGCAAAAATAAAACTTGCCAGCACTGCGGCGGAAGCGGCAGGATCACACGTGGAAATGGCTTTATGAATATCGTTCAAGAGTGCCCATACTGCCACGGATCTGGCGAAGTGATAAGCGAGCCATGTCCTGATTGCAACGCAAAAGCCTATAAAATCCAGCAACAAAGTGTCAAGATCACGATCCCAGAGGGCGTTGATAGTGGCATGAGGATGAGGGTCGCTGGCAAAGGCAACATCGGTGCAAACGGCGTTCAAGGCGATCTTTACGTGAGCATAAACGTAAAAGAGGACAAGCACTTCATCCGCCACAATGACGATGTTTATATAGAAATTCCAGTATTTTTTACCCAAGCCGTTCTTGGCGAAAGCATAAAAATCCCAACACTTCGCGGTGGAGCCGAGCTAAAACTGCCAGTTGGCGCGAAAGACAAGCAGCAATTTATCTTTGAAAATGAGGGCATCAAGGGCGTAAATTCACGCAAAAAAGGCAGACTTGTAGCTCAAATTTCTATCCAAACGCCTGATAAACTAAGCGACGAGCAAAAAGAGCTTTTAAATAAGCTTCAAGCTAGCTTTGGCATAGTTTCAGGCAAGTCAAGCACCGATGAGAGCGTCTTTGATAAGATAAAAAGCTGGTTTAAAGGCGACGAGCCAAAAGGCAAAAAGAAAAAATAAATTTAGATTTGTGACACTAAATTTGGCGTCACAAATTCTTTAAAAATAAATTTTATATATCCTAATTTTTACAAGTAAATTTCACACAAATTTTAAAATTTCATGAGCGAGAATATCACGCTTCTAAATTTAGTGGCGAGCTTTGTAAGATCTAAATTTAGTAGTCTGCTAAGACGAGTGAGTAAAGTTTTAAAATTTGCAAAATTTGTTTTATCAAAACAGATAAGTGCCAAGTAAATTTTAAAATTTCATGAACGAGTAATTTCGGCTCTAAAATTTGAGCTAAGCGATGAGCGAAGCCAAATTTTAGTAGTCAATTCTTGCGAGTGAATGGAATTTTAAAATTTACAAGATAGTAAATTTCTGTTTTTAAAATACTACGGACTTTAGTTTTTAAGGTCTTTTATTAAAAGGGTGACAAGGGGACTTGAATTACGAAGCCGTCCCCTTATCCCCCTTTTTAAAT
>NZ_POYR01000010.1:0-15052 GCF_002912425.1 Campylobacter concisus | reverse complement strand
CTTAAATTTTTCGGCACAACTTTTGCTTACTCTTTGAAGCTAAATTCAAGGAGTAAGCTATGAAAGTCTCTTATAACTCCATCTTAACAAAACAGCACTACCAAAAACAGACAAAAAACGAAGGCTTTGCAAATTTCTTGCCTAACACTCCAAATATAAATTCGATCAGCCAAACCACTACCCCTAAAAATGACTTTGTTTCATCTAGTAGTATCGACTCTCTTTATCAGGCCAAATTTACTTCACAAGAGGGTTATGGATATAGTGTAGATGCTAAAGGATTTATGGGAGCTGACTTTAACAAAGCTGCAGGCTTACCGCAGGACTTTAAAATCCACAAAAGCACACTTGATGCGATAGTGCTGCACAATCAAAAACACCCAAATAGTATAAATTTTTCAATGGAAACAAAGAAAGATAACCAACTCTTTGGAGAGGATAGCTTTGCAAATATCGATCTAGCAGATACCATTAAGCAATACTATAAAATTTTTGATCAAATTTCAGCTGGAGTTATTAGTAAGGGTAAAGAGTTTTACTCAAATGAAGATCTGGCAAAGATGCCAAAGGGCTACTTTTCAAAAGATAAAAAAATAGAGCATGTTGAATACCTAATGGGTAGGATGACTAGCGATGAGCTAGATGGGCTAACTGATAGGAGCAATGAGAAGGTAACTCATATCTTTAGGACAGCCCAAGACGCAGAAGATGCACATAGGTTATGGGATGATCTAAGCGATATAAATGTAGAAGTCAATGGAAATTTCCTTGACTTTTCTCCAGAAGTGATGACAACTGAGCATACTATCCCTTATATGTGGGTTAGTAGTGCTGGATATGACTTTAAGCCTGACATGTCTGTATATGATAACGAACAAGGCTATACAAAGGAACAAATCTTTGTTGCATTTTTAAAAAACGAGCAAGGTCTTGTGCTGCAAGGTGGCACAACAAGAATAACTGACGAGGCTCTTAATGTGTATAAAAGTTCATTAATACTTACAAAACAAGATAGAAGTGAGATAGGCATACCAAAGGCTTATTATGATGAGATACTATCTGGCAAGAAAGATCTAAAAGATATACTAGCCAGGATTTTAAAGCTTAGAAATTTAGAGCTTAAAAAAGATCAAACGCTTGAGGGACTAGCAAGCAAGATAATGGACGTTTTAAAAGAATTTGATGAGAGGACGAAGACAAGAGAGCTTTAAAAAATATAACATAGTAGGCATTCGCTCTAAGCCCTTTTAGACTATAAACTACTAAACATTTTTTATATTTGCCGATATAAGATATATATTTTAAAAGGATTTAGAATGAATATATCACCAAATTTAGAGCCCATAAATATAAATTTACCCAAAGATATGATCTATTCAAGGGTCCTTCTTGGCGTAGATAGAGTGCAAACTTTAGACAATACAAATTTAAAGTCTGAGCTTAAAGAGATCGCTACTAAGCTTATCTCAAATAGCACTTACTCTATCATCCAAAGCGCCAGCACCAGTGGTGTGAAATCAGACTACTCTAAAACAGATATTGGGCTAAATCAAGCTTTTTCTTATAGAGATATCCAGAGAAGAAACTGGAGCAAAGAAGACTTTGAGAACAAGTATCTCTTTGGCGAAGATGCCTCAGCACTAAGGAAAGTGGATCAAACTAGCACCTATTTTTCATCTATAAATTCAAAAACTCCCATTAAGCCCATCGCGGCAGCAGATACTAAATTTACAAATTTAAATGACTACGCCTATGAAAAAACGATAAAAACTTCACGAGGTGACGTAGAGGTCTTTTTGGATCTTTATGACGATAATGACAAACTAGGCATAGGCAAGCTAGACGCAAATGGATTTTTATTTAACTTTGATAGCAACAAGGATGGAGTGATAAATTCTGGCGATAAATACTTTGATAAGCTAAAAGTTAGAGGCTACGACAAAGACGGTAATGAGAAATTTTTAAACTAAGCGAAGTTACGAGCGAGATAAACCTGAACGACTTTATCAAAAAGGATATTAGAAATTTAAGCTACGAGGCTATGGACTTTGCTAGCAAAAATACGGTTGATTATAGAGTTAGTTTAAACAACTCAAACCCTTATACTCTATTTTCAGCCGAGTATCGCTACCAAAAGATAGGCAAAGAAGAGACTAATAAATTTTTCAAAGACCATGCAGACCAAGACGGCTGGGTAGATCTTAGGGATAATAAGATATTTAACGAAGAGAGTGGCTTAAACAACTTTGCCTATGAGAAAGTTGGCTTTGACGGCAAGAAAAAGCTTAGTGAGTTTAACCCTATCATAAAACCTGCTGGATCTAAACAAGACGAGAGTTTTTCATACGCAGGCTATCAAAAAGATAGCTTTATGAAATTTTATAACGACTACCAAAAAGAGTCTAGTGCTCATAGCAAAGATGTAGAGTGGATAAGCAAAAATTTAAAAGAAAATGACGTAGAAGACGCAGATGATCTCATCTCAAAGCTAAAAACCACAAAGTCATCTTATATGATCGCTATGGAGAGTGAGTTTGAAAAAGCAACTGGGCTTGAGTTCAGCCTAGAAAATTTAGAAAGAGTAAAGCATGCTTTTGAAAGTGATACGAGCAAGGCTGCAGCTGCTCTAAAGGACACAGACAGCGTAATAGCTATGAAGCTAAACAAAAATGGCACGATCACGCTTAAATTTGATAGCGGAAGAGAGCTAGAGGTAAAAGAAATTTATAGCGACACTGGCAAGCTAATCAGCAAAGATGACAAGGATAGCAAAAGAGCAAGTATAAATTTAGATGCTAAAGCTATGAACGATGTAGAGCTAAATAGACTTGACTTTAAAGATATAGGAATAAAGCAAGATGAGAAGATATCTAGCCTAAAAGAGCTTGGAGCAAAGCTGGTTAAAAACCTCTCTGATAAATTTACAAGTAAATTCTTGATCGGACTTGAAAACGGCAAAAGTATCACCGCTAAAGAAATTTACAACATCACCTACCTTGAAAACGACCTAAAATTTAAAGAACTATCTAGTAAAGATAGGCTTTATAAAAAGGTAGATACGAGAGTTTAGGAGTAAATTTATGCATACTAAAAACCCTTGGCAAAATAAAACTTTTTACAAAAAAGACGATATCTTTAGCATGAAGCTAAAAGGATATTAGATGATAAACGCACTTGGTAGCTACCCCTTAAATTTAGAGCAGAACATAAAGGTATCAACCAAAGTTGCCACCAACCAAACTAGCTCTCTAGTTTTAGGCTACAAGATAGATAAAGATGGCTACTTTACAGATGAGTTTAATAAACAAGCTGGCATACCAAGCGGATATAAAATTCACTCAAGCACGCTGGAGTCATTAGTCAGGATAGAGACGCAGTCTGACTATATGCAAAGGGCTTTTGACAGCATCGATATACTAAAAACTGTAAATAATGCCTACAAAGTTCTCTCCCAAGTAGTTGGCGAAGACACACTAAACTCAAAAGATAGCTTTAGCTTAGATGAGATAAGAAATTTCCCTCAAGGCTTTTCTTATAACCGCCAAAGTATGCAAGTAACCAAGATCCATAACTCCATTCATGAATTTGGCTCGGCTGCGGCTGATTTTAACGGCAAAGATTCCAGCAAATCTATGATAAGCACGCTCTTTTTCAACCCAAGCTTTAAAGGAGGAGACGGCAGACAGCCACTAAAGCCAACAACAGATATCTTTAACAACAATAATGGTGGCAAGGAGAGTGTGGGCAGTGGTGTTTTTATGGATCCGCACGGAGAGAAATACACAAATAAAGACGGCTCTATAACAAAAGGCGGACTTATAGCAGCCGTCATAAACAACAACCTTGATGTAAGAGAGGGCGAGACAACAGCACAAGGCAAAAGAGAAGGCTATGATAAGAGCGTAGATAGTAAAGAATTTAATAGAGCATTTGAGCTGTTTGATCTAATGGGTGAGATGAAATTTGGACCTGGCTTTATAAATGCTACTGATAATGACATAGCAGGTATGCCTAAATATATGCAAGACTACATCAGATCTAAAAGAGACTTTGTCTATATCGACTTACAAAGTGGCTTTGTGAGCACTCCTGAAGATAGGCGTAGGGGATATGAAGAAGACGAACTCTCATTTAAAAAGATGATGGAGCATAATCTAAAAATGCTAAAGCTACTCTTTGGTGAGATAGACAAAGACGGCAAGAAGAGTAAAGACTTTATGGATAGCTTTTTAAAATTTAGCATGCCACCTTTAAATTTAGTAAAAGAGCTAAATGAAAATCCAGCTGGAAAATACCTAGTAGATATGCTTGGTATAAAAAGAGACGTTGATATAAAGGCGTAAGGGGGAGTTAAAATGATAACTAGCACAAACGGACTTAACAATACACCGATACAAGAAACAACTACCCAAAAAGAAAATGCAAAAATGTCAAAGGAGCAAGAAAAGGCTTTAATTGATTCATATATGCAAAATTTAATAATTGATAATGTTGAAAAATACATCAAAGAAGACAGAAGTAGTGAAAACTGGATAACAGAAACCATAGAGAAGATATACAATATGCTTTCAAAAAAGTATAGCTATACCATTGATGAAAGGCGAGCTTTATTATCAAAATATCCAGAGAACTTAGAAGAATTTGAGATCAATGTATTACAATCTCACATGGACTGGTTGCTTTCTAACTCAGTAGATGGCAAGCCAACAATATCTGGGCTAATGGTTGGTATCGGCACAAAAGAAGAAGAGGCTGAGCTAGAAGATTTTATGAACTCGTTTCCTGAAGATACAATAATGAGTAATGATGGTGCTAGATTGTTTGCTAGAGCAGATCTAAGCATAGAAGAGTTTAAGAAGCTTTATAGAGAAGATGTAGAAAAAACTACAAAAGAGCATAAAGAATTTCTAGCCAAACTACACAAAGAAGAGCAAGAATACAATGCAAATTTTACTAAAGAGCAGTCTGAGAAGAAATTCAAACCTATGCAGGTTAAGAAGAAGTATGAGACCTATGATATAAACAAGGATCAGAAATTTCTCTATGCAAGAGAGCTTTTAAATTTCAAAGAAAAAAGAGGCATAGACGTCTTAGAGCTTATGCAAAAGATAGATAAGAAGCAAATTTTAAATAAGATGGCTTGATGGATAAAAAATAGCTATCTTATTTATTGTATAAAGTAGTGATTGCTTTAAATTTGACCCTCTATACGGTTTTATCCACTTTTTTATTTGCGACTTTTTCTAAAATTTCAAATATACTTTCGCCATTATCGAATTCGGTTTTTATAAATTTGTAAAATTCTTTAAATTTTTCATCGGCTTGCATATCATAAGTTTTAAATTTTTTAGTTACTTGCATAGGCTTAAAGGTTTCTTGTTTTTGCGTGTCAGTTTGATTGTCTTGTTCTTCATGATCGCTTTTTTGATCTATTAGTCCATAGTCACCAACCTCTTGCGGCATACTCCTATTTATAACTTTAGAATATTTCTCAATAAATTCATCTACACTTATATTAGACGATTCAAGGAGCTCGCGACCCTCATTACTAAAAGATACGCCAAATCTTTCTAAAGTTTGACGTATCTTTTGTCCTTCTAGATCATTATCTGATTTTTTGCCCCAAATGGTTTGTTTATTATCATTGTTGGATTTAAAAGCTCCAGTAAAGTTTGTGCTATTGCCCATCACTTTCTTATAATTAACTCTACTTGCGAATTCTTTTCCTTCAAATAGTGAATTGTTATTTAGATTTGGTGAATAGGTTATATTATTAAGCATTGTTAAGGTCTCGCTTTGTTTAGATATTCCAGCATCTCTTTCATAGGTTTTAATTCTTTTTTATGGTATTAATTTGCATTAGAGCATCTTGCTACCACCTATCCAGCAATGCTGTTTTATACGCTAACACACATTCAGCTAAAGAATGTAAATTCAACCTACTTAGGCTTAATGCTTTTATGGGCTAGAGTATAATCAATAACTAAATCGACCTTTTAACAATTTAGTTTATATATAGCATATCTTTACACAAAAGTCTTGCTGATAGAGCTTATCCTCTCACTCCAAGAATTTGCTAGAGAATTTATATCCTCGCTAGTTGGTTTAAATTTCTCATATTCGTTTGAAGTAACACTTTCTGCACTAATGTTCTTTGATCTTGCATACATTAAAAGCGTTAGCTCTTTAAGTCTTTCTTTTATGAGCGCTTTTATGCTCTCACTATCCTTACCCACTTTTTCAAAATCCACAAAGTACTCTTTATGCTCTCCAGTGCTTGAGATATCATTTAAGGCAACGCTACTTAGCTTAGTCTTTGCACTATCACTTGGTAGCGGTCTAGAGCTACGCAAAAATCCCATGAAAAGAGCCTCTTTGCTGTAACCTTCATCTGCTTGATATACCGACATATCAGGGTTAAAGCTAAACTCATCGCCTGCTTCGCTCATCGTAAAATCAACCTCTTTTACTATGAGCCTAACGCCTGCACTTGAAAGCTCTTTGCTAAGAGACTTAGCGCTATTTAGCTCATCGCTGCTAGAGTAGATGTTTGAGATAGTAGAGTTTGATAGATCTTTTAGCAAATGTCCTTTGGCATCATAGTGAGTGCCTTTTGTGCTGTAGCCTTTTGGTAGTTTGCCTATATCTGCAAGGGTGTAGCTCTTTTTATCATCACCTAAAGCAGACGTCATTTGATCAAATAGTCTGTAGTAGTGCTTTATGGTGTCAGCCATATCGATGTTATCAAAGATCTTTATCTGCTCGTCTTTGCTCCTGATGCGGTTTAGCACATGGTTGCGCTCGGCAAATCTACTAAGCTCATCAAGCGTGCTTTTGTGAATTTTAAAATCTTGCGGTAAGCCTGCAGCTTTGTTAAAATCAGCTCCCATAAAGCTAGCTTTATCTACTGTGTAGCCATAAGCTTGAAGATCATTAAAATTTAAAGAGATGAGGCTGTTTTGTGAAGAAAGTGGTATAAGTAAATTTAGCTGGTTCTTGGAGTAATAGAATTAAGGAGAACACTTAATCACTATATTAGTGAAATATGTACTTCTTAATTCTTTTTTATTTAAGAAACTAAGAGAAAGGGGGTAAAAATGAGGAATTATGAAAAGATAACAGCACTCTATGAGAGATTAAGTCGTGATGATGAACTTCAAGGAGAAAGCAATTCTATTGTAAATCAAAAGAAAATCCTTGAAGAATATGCAGGTAAAAATAATTTAAGCAACATTATACATTTTACAGATGATGGAATAAGCGGAACACAGTTTGATAGACTGGGCTTTATGGCAATGATGAACGGAGTTAATCAAGGTAATATAATAGTAAAAGATATGAGTAGACTTGGCAGAGACTATCTTAAAGTCGGTCAATGTATGGAAATCTTAAGACAAAAGGGAGTTAGGCTCATTGCTATCAATGATAATGTAGATAGCTTTTATAGAGAAGATGATTTTACCCCTTTTAGAAATATTATGAATGAATGGTATACAAGAGATACTTCAAGAAAAATACAATCTACATTCAGGTCAAAGGGGGAAAGCGGAAAGCATACGGCAAGCTCTCCACCTTATGGATATATCAAAGATGAAAAAGACAAAGATAAGTGGATTGTAGATGAAAAAGCAGCGGAGATAGTAAGGAGAATATTCAATCTGACCATGCAAGGCAATGGTCCGTATCGAATAGCAAAGATATTGGAAAGTGAAAAAGTAGATATACCTGCTTACCATCAGCAAAAATTAGGATATGGACTACATCAAAGCAAAGTGTTTGAACATCCTTATCGCTGGTGCAGTTCTACAATTGTAAGTATCTTAAAGAAACAGGAATATTTAGGTCATACTGTAAACTTCAAAACAAGAAAGCATTTCAAGGATAAGAAAAGCAAATATGTATCTGAAGAAAACTGGCTGATATTTGAAAATACCCACGAGGCAATTATAGACCAAGAAACCTTTGATAATGTGCAAAGGATAAGAGGAAATGTAAAAAGGTATCCCGATGGTTGGGGAGAATATCACCCTTTAACTGGGCTTATGTATTATGCAGATTGTGGCAGTAAAATGTATGTTCATAGAACAAGTAATTACAAAAATATTCCCTATTACACTTGCAGTGCTTACACGAAAGTACCCTGTGGAACGCTTTGTCCATCTACTCACAGGATAAAAGCGGAAGCAGTCTTAAACCTTATACAGGAAACCTTAAAAGACATTAAAAAATATCTTGATGAAGATCACGAAGCCTTTATCCGTTCCATTTAAAATGAAATGGAAGAAAAGGAAAAAGTAGAGATAGAAAAGAAAAAAATAAGATTAATGGAAAGTAAAAACAGGCTTCAGGAACTTGAACGATTGATGTGCCGTATTTACGAAGATATGATACTTGAAAAAATACCAAGTAATAGATATGAGATACTTAACAGTCAATATGAAACAGAGCAAATAGCTTTAAGCAAAGAAATTAAAGACTTAGAGTTTGCAATATCAAGATATGAAAAAGAAACAGATAAGGCGAAAAAGTTTATATCTCTAATAAGCCGATATGAAAATTTTGATGAACTTACAACTACAATGATAAATGAGTTTGTAGAAAAGATTATTGTTCATGAAAGGAATAGAAAAGGTAGTCAAACATCAAAGCAAAAAATAGAGATATATTTTAATTTTATCGGTAACTATGAGCCACCAAAAGAAGAATTGACTGAAGAAGAAGAAGAAGAAAGATTAAAAATTGAGGAAGAAGAGAGAAAAATCAAGGAAAGAAAAGATAGACTTCATCAAAACTACTTAAAGCGTAAAGTAAATGGAAAACAACAGGAATATGAGGAAAGGTATAAGGCAAGGAGAGAACAGAGAAAACAAGAAAAATTAAAGGTTCTGAAAAGGGCAGGTATACAAGTTAATAAGTTAGAAAAAAGAGATTGAAGTTAGTCAATCTCTTTTTTAGTACAGGTATCAAGTATATCAATTATGTTATTTGCAATTGCATGGATAACAGTAACGGCAACAGAATTACCAAACTGTTTGTAACTTTGAGTATCACTTACAGGAATGATATAGTTTTCGGGGAAGCCTTGAAGTCTTGCAGCTTCACGAGGTGTTAGTTTTCGTGGATTTTTTCCTTTTTGCTCAATAAGTATTTCACTCCCGTCTTTATAATATCTTGCAGATAATGTATTTGTATAAGGACTGTTTTCATTGAACAATGTGTAACCAAATCCATTTCCCTTTATTTTATGTTCTTTCTTTCGTCGTTGATGACCTTGCCAAAGTGCATTTGAAATGGTGTATTTAGTATCAACATTTTGCTCTAAAATATTTCCCACAGAAACATCTGGGCAGGGAGGAATTGGAAAAGAAAAATCTTTATAGTTATCTATTTTATCCTTATCAAATCCAACAATGTAAATACGCTCTCTATTTTGTGGAACACCGAAGTCTTTTGCTTTAAGTATAATAGAATGAACATCGTAGTTTAAATCCTTTAATGTTTTTTCTATTGTTTTATAGGTACGACCTTTATCGTGAGATTTTAGGTTTTTGACATTTTCAAGAAGAAATGCCTTAGGTCGTTTCTCTTTAATAATTCTTGCAATTTCAAAAAATAATGTTCCACGAGTATCTTCAAAACCAAGCTTTTTACCGGCTTGACTAAATGCTTGACAAGGAAAACCACCGACAATAATATCATGATTAGGAATATCTTTTTCAGATATTTTTGTAATATCTCCAAAAGGAGTTTCACCAAAATTTGCCTTATATGTTTTTACTGCAAATTTATCAATTTCACTACTGAATACGACATTTGTTTTACCTGTTTGGTAAAATCCAAGCCTTGTACCACCAATTCCGGCAAATAAATCAATGATTTTATAGGGGGCATTTTCATTATTGGGGAAAGGTACTTTTTCAGGAAATGATAAAATATGTTTCAGCTCAATGGACGATGGCTGACTTTCTCCATTTTCCCATCTGCGAATTGTCCTATCTCCGAATTTGGACATACCAACAGCATCAGCTAATTCTTTTTGAGTCATTTGTAATCTGATACGCTTATTTTTTATTAAAATAGCAGGGGAATTATCTATGATTTGTGGTATAATATTCATATATATTCTCCTTTTTATATATGTTATTTCAAGGACTAACTGTCCTCTATTTGACACTATTGTACCATATAGAAGAAAATTTTTCAAGAAAGGAAAAGAGTTATGGCAAATATTTCTCTTGATGAATATAAAAACTTAGTTAAAGAAAAAAGGAAAGAAGGCTTTAAACAGCCTTATGACTTAGTTTATGATAATTTTATTACATTAGGATACGACAAAGTCCCTAAAGAATTCTTTTTAAGTAATGCAAGTGAAGTTGTTGAAAAACTTAGAAATAGCTGTTGGAGTGAATTTCAGCCATTAGAAAAAGACTTTACTTCAAAAATGCTAAAAGAGTTAGTTGATGATGAGTATATCAAAACTCTTACACCAATAGAGGCAATTACTTGGTTTGTGGAAGAATTTCCGGAACATATATATGCTTTGACTTTGTCAAATACTCAAAGTAGGAGGAGTAGAGCAGGTAAAGAATTTGAAAGTATTATAGAACTCATTTTGATTGGTGCAGGGATTCCACTTGACAGTCAAGGTAATATAGGTAAACAAGAGTTTGTCAATAAAGGTCTTGGTAAATTGGTAGATTTAGTTTCTCCGGGTGTTTTAGAATACATTGTAAATAAGAGAAATACTGTCTTAATTAGTGCAAAAACCACATTAAGAGAAAGATGGCAAGAAGTACCTGAAGAAATGGGAAGAACAGGTGCAAGAGAAATGTTTTTAGCAACTCTTGATACTTCTATTAGCTCTGATGTATTGAACACTCTATATGAGGCTAATATACAAGTTACAACAACAAAAAATATAAAAGAAACATATTATTCCGATAATGAAAGGGTATTAACCTTTGAAAAGTTGGTTGAAATATGTTTAGACAATGTTTCTCATTGGAAAAATTTCAACTACACAGTAGAACAAAATGAGCAAATGATAGAGCTTATCACTAAGCAAATTGAAAAACACCAAAATCATAAATTTGTAGAAGAATATTATGATGAGAGATTAAAAAACATAAAGAAGTAGACAAATTAGAATTTGTCGGTATATCATTAAATCGCATTTTTTCGATTAAACTATGGAATACAAAGGAGCAAATAATCATGAGCGAACAGAGAATCTATTGCATGGACCTTGTAAAAAAAGAGGATCCGGAAAAGGCTGTCAGAACACCGTTTTATCAGACAGAATCTACAGGCGGATCGGTCTGGGTTATCAAACCCGGTCAGACATTGCAAAAGCACTATCACCACAATTCCGACGATATATGGATCGTCCTTCAGGGAGAGGGAATATTCTACCCCCAGCCTAATGAAGAGGTTCCATTCAAGAAAGGCCATGTCATAGTATCGAAGAAAGACTCCTGCCACGGAGCAAAAAATACTGGAGATGAGGATATCATCTTTGTAAGTATAGTAGCACCTGTCCCTTCCGACTATGATCCTATAAACGAGTGACAGGAAAATAAAATTCCCGTTTGACAAAGGATTGTGATTATACTTGAGAAAGAAAAATGTTTATATAACATTGGGATACATAGCTGTATATCTGGTGATATATTGGTGAGAGCAACTTGATTGGTTGGCTATTTACTAATATTTCAACTGGTGAGCATAGTTATTTATATGGTTGGTTGCTCAGTAGTAATCTGTTTTGGTATGCACTTGCGATTTCTGCGCTTCCTTCTCTTTGGGGTAAGTTTAAGTTTTCGGCTGTTACTACGGCGGGATTTATTGTAGGTATTGTAGCAGGCATAATCGTTGAGAAATACAAGAAGTAAGTCAAATTTCAGTTTGTCGAGCTGAATAATACAGATTCAAGACGATAGAAAGTAAAACATCTATCGTCTTTTCTTATGAAAAAAACTTGAAAGGAGATGAAATTTATGGACAATAAAAACAGAATTAGAAAAAGTAAAAGAAAAGATTGAAAGCAAGTAAGAAAAAAAAAAATATGAAAAGAAACTATCTCAGCTTAAAAAGCAGGAAAAGAAAATCAGAAAGCAAACGAGCCTTGAAGAAAGAAAAAAGCGAAACCATAGATTGATAGAGCGAGGAGCAATCTTAGAAAGTTTAATTGAGGGAGCAAGCGAGAAAAGTAATGAAGAAATAAAGGCTATTTTGCAAAGAGCATTTCAAAAAGACTAAGAAACGCAAGGACATAGTATAATTGTAATTCCCTTAGATTTTCTAAGGGCGCAATTATACACCCTTTAGGTGTCCTTGCGACCTGCGGTGCTTTTACCCTTGCGGGGAGCAAAGAAAAAAGCCGAAGCATTTTTCCGTATTAAAGGCAAAAGACAACTGAATATAATTCATTCGCTTTTTTATCATCAAGGGTAAAGCACATTCACTATCGCTCACCCTTGACAATAAAAATTTGAAACAGATAGCTTACATTAAGCCGACATACTGAAACAACAAAAGTCGGCTTTTTCTATTGTACCGTTTCAAAACGCTCATTCAGTTTATAGAAAAGCAAAAGTATTTTTAAGACCGACATCTAAAACAACAAAAGAAAAATAAGAAGATGACAAATGCCACATTCCCAAAATGGGAGTGTACCTAAATCAAAGACAGTACTAATCAAAGGGGGTAGTGAAACACGACTTCCTTAAAAGATAAAAGGAGTAACGATTTGTTGCTACATTTTCATAACAAAAGATAGGAGAGAAAAATGGCAGATAAAAGGATGTTTTCAATAAAGATAGTGGATAGCGACTTATTTTTGGATATGCCATTAAGTAGCCAATGCCTGTATTTTCATCTATCTATGAGGGCAGATGATGATGACTTAAAAATTCTAATTACAAAAGGTTTTGTAATTGTCTTTTAAAGAGGGGTTATAGTCATTACCTATTGGAAGATAAATAACTACATCAGAAATGACAGACGAAAAGAAACGATGTATCTTGAAGAAAAGCAAAGTATAACGCAAACGGAAAATGGAGCATATATCAAGGTTGAAAATCTTGGTATACCAAATGACAACCAAGTGTCAACCGTTTGTCCGCATAGTATAGTTAAGGGTAGATTAGATAAGAGGAGAATAGAACAGGTTGCCCCAGTGTCCCTTTATGGAGAGTATCAAAATATTCATTTAACCGATGAAAAATACCAAAATCTAAAAGATAGGCTGAAAGGTCATACAGATACAATGACTGAAAAGCTATTAAGATATATCAAAAGTAAAGGCACAGACTACAAAGACCACTATGTAACAATCCTTAATTGGTATGAATTGGTATGAACAGGATAAAGAAAAGCTATCACAGAAAAATAATCAAAATAAAAGCCATAGAACCTATTCAACCAACTATGAAGACAGCGACAGCCTATAAAAGGTGTTTTTAAGGGTTTAATCATAAAAGAGGTGTCAGACTATGGTTAAGATAAAAATAAGCCTTAAAAACGCATTATAGAGCCTGATGTAGAAAAGGAGACTAAAATTATGAATGATAAAGAAAATATGATTACTACAAAAATTCAAGGGACAGATTTTATCTACAACAAAGATACTCACTATGAAGAAGACGGACATATCTATTGCAAGATTTGTAATGAAAGAATAGACGGTAAGGTAATTCCGATGTTGGATAAGCCTATGATTATCAGAACGGCTTGTAAATGTGATAGAGATAGAGCTGAACAAGAAAAAACTGTTAAAACAAGATAGGTTGAGACAAAGCTGCTTTATATCCAAAAATCAAATAGCCTACACCTTTAAAAATGCCGATGAAGATACAGATAAGGAAATCATCAAAAAAGCAAAGAACTATGTAAAACATTTTGAAGAAATGAGAAAAGATAATGTTGGACTGTTACTTTACGGAAATGTAGGAAGTGGCAAGACCTATGTAGCTTGTGCTATTGCCAACGCTATAATTACAGAATATAGCCATACAGTAAAAATGAGGAACTTTGCACAGATATTAAACGACTTACAAAAAGGCGGCTTTAATCTTGATAGAAACGAATATATCGAATAGATAACAAGCCCTACCCTACTAATTCTTGATGATTTTGGAATAGAGAGAAATACAGAATATGCCTTAGAGCAAATTTACAATGTAATCAATGCAAGATACCTAAAGGAAAGACCAACCATTATAACTACTAACCTTAATTTCAAAGATATAGAAAAAGAACAGGAAGATATAATGCTTGGCAGGATTTATTCAAGGATAATCGAGATGTGTTTACCTCTTAGGATAACGGGACTTGATAGAAGAAAAATACAGAGCAAAGAAAAGCTGAAGAAAGCACAAAACTTAATAGATGAATGAGAGCGATTGGAAAAGTAAAAAATTCTAATCGCTTTTTAATTGCAAGAAAAGGAATGATGATATGCAAAAAAATAATACAGAAACAAAAACAATAAAGAAGATTGGAAAAACTACCTATGAAGTTGTTGTACATTTTAATAAAAATACTACTGAAACAATGCAAGACAAATTGAAACGCATAATGCTTAGAGAAATTGAGAGTGAAAAACATCAAAAAAATGATAAAAATGATTAGAAAGTCCTTGACAAGTTGTTACAGGTTTGGCTCGCTAATCTTTTCTTTGGTCTTTTGGTTAAAAATATCACTAAAATTTGCAGACCTGCCTTGTTTGTGCTGTTGCTTAGTGTATGAATTTACATTTGTGCCTAAGATGCTAATATCATTCATGGTTTGCCTCCTAGCTTCTTGTTTGATACCAAGCAAAACGTATTCCAACCCACAAAAATAAAAAATCAATCTATCTATGGGTTAAATTTATTATTTCAAAGCCTAATATCAAAAATCAATAAAAGATGCAAAATTACTTTTTTAGCTTCTTGTTTTTTAAGTTTTAATTAAAGTAACCATAAAATAATTGACTATCCAAATTTATCAGTCGAAATAAACAAGTGACAAATATACCAACCACAAAAATACAAAAAATTTACTTTTACTA
>NZ_POYR01000009.1:0-4642 GCF_002912425.1 Campylobacter concisus | reverse complement strand
TTATATATATGGCATATAAAATAAAAAAAATTGCGCCGGCAGAAAAAGCTAAGATAGGATTGTTAAAAAAATGCTCAACTAAATCTACTATAATTATAGTAAAAAATATTAGTCCAAGTAATATTTTACTAAGGTCCAAGGAACTTGCTTTTAACAAAAATTTTCTTTCTACAAACTCATTAGGGCCAAGGTTAAGACATTTGTTAAAAGATTTTTCATACATACCATAAATAATAAATGAAACTACCAAAAATATTAATATTGTAATTGCAATAGACATTTCTAATCCTTTAGTTATTTATTTATATATTTTCTACCTTCATCTGACAATATACCTTCTATTAAATTATATGGCACCACTTTGAGATCATCATAACCTTGATCTACATACATCTTTCCATTAAATATATACATACTCTGAACTAGACAAGACATACCACAACTAATATCTATAATACCTTTTTCGCCCAATAGTCTCTCTAAACTTTCCTTATCAACCGTAAAAAAGTCTTGGATGTTCTTTTCTTTACCATCTTTTATCATCTTTACATCTCTATACTCTCCCTCTGCATTACCAGTAGTATTCATATATCTTAAAGAGTCTTCTATCGCTATGTCTGGTGAAGAGAAGTAAATATTTGTGTGACCTATCATATGTCCATTAGAATTTAAACTACTTTTTCTATAACTATCCAAAACACCATACGGCCCTGTATAACACACATCCATATTTCTAATATCTCCTTCCTCATCCGGTGTAAGCTTAATATCATAGTTTTTTACAAACATAGACTTCAGTTCAAAAACCTTTGTGAGAGGTAAACATTCGTTTTGTGTCTTTACGCAATAGCTCGAATCTTGTGGTTTATCTTTATTGTATTGTATTGGTGTTATTACAAGAGCTTTTACTTTATTGCCAGATCCATCTTTTTTGAAGCACTCAATGTCTTTACCATTTTTGGTGCATTCTGCCTTTTGTCCATCTACTATTACCTCACCCATATTGCGGTAGTCGTAGCATCCCCCAAAGTCATCCTTCTCATTTCTTTGCGAATCAAAAAAGTTAAAAACAAGCTGAAACGACAAGTTGCCATTAAGAACATAGATTGATTGAACACCTGTATCTATAATGTATTTGAAATTGCTAGTAGCACCTCTTTCTAACCCATATACCATGCTAGTCAAAAAGCATACGATAAATAATGCCTTTTTCATTAAAAACTCCTTTTTCTATAAGTAAAAATTTGCAAGCATATTATTCAATGCGAACTTTATTTAATATAAATTTTTATTCTAACTATATGGTTTCTAGGTAGGGTTATCTTTGTGGCGAGTAAAAGGTGGTTATAAAAGAGAAATATCTCTCATGTGCCTTAGTGTTTGCTCTTTATTTTTCTCTAGAATTTCTATTAGTCTTGACAAGAGCGGTTCTGAAGCATATTGACAAAGATCTATGATACGACTTATGTTTTGCAAATTTTCATATTCTTTATCATTGTAATTACATTTATTGACCATATCTTTTAAAAAGCTTGAGATGTTAAGGTCGTCTATAAAAAGCTCTTGTTCGCTTACTTCAAGGGCTTTTGCTATATAAGGTATAAGCTCGGCTTTGATCTCTCTATTTCCATTGAGATAGTTATATATTGATGGCAAAGATGGCACTTCACCTGTGCTTTTTAGCCTAGGTTCAAGATCTATAAATTTTTGGACAAAGTCCTTTTTCTTTAACTTTTTACTTCTTAGGATTGCATTTATTCTTTCATAAATTTGCATTTTACACTCTTTGAAATTGCTCTAAATTTAAGAAGTATAGTTGATAAAAAAATACTATATGAATTAAGTATTCAATAAGAATAATTCTTATATGATTTTAAACTTAGTAAATGAATTTCAAATAAGGAGATTGTTATGAAAAAAGTATTTTTAAGTTTGCTAATAGCTAGCTTGCCATTAGCTGTGTTTGGGGCTGCACCTTTTGAGTTAAAGTTATATCAAGAGGATTCTACAGCACCTGGATTCGACTTTACTATTACTTCGCTTTATGATGGCAGGCTTGTTGTTGATTACCCTAATATTGTAGTAAACAAGGGTAAAGCAGGATGTGTAATATATGATGATAAAAAATTAGGCGATAGGTTTGAAGATTATTTTAGAAAGCAGGGAAATGGCAATGCTTTTTCAGGATTTGGAATGGCTGTGTTAACAACTGCATTTAGTTCAACAGAGGATAGAAAAAAACTTTTTAGAGAATTGGGCGTGGGTGTTGAAGAAAACAATAAGCTTGCATTTGAGTATGGAGATGCTAGAAAATCTTATATGATATGCCAAAAAAATAGAATTTTAGAGATAGTTGTCCCAACAAATGTCGGAAGATATACTTTTAGTTTTAGATAGTACAAATGATGATAACAATGAAAAAATATTATTAAAGATTTTAGCAATTACAGCTCTTAGCTTAAATTTACTTCAAGCCAAAGCTACACTTTCCATAGATGGATATATGTCAAAAATGCTTTTTATGAAAGTCAAAGATGGTGGGACTGTCTATGGGCAAGTGTAAGCATAAAAGCAGAAAGATCACAAAACTTGACAGATCTAGAAAAGTGTCAAGATGGTGATTTTGAAATTTGTGCTGAGTTGGGAGATGCGGGAAAAGACCATAAAAAGGCGGCACAACTTTACGAAAAAGCTTTCGATGGCGAAGAGATGCTTGGATGCTGTAGCTTAGTTTTTGCTGGTTTTTTAACGGATTTAAATCCGAACGAGCAAATTCGACATAATAGCTGGTAAGTCGCAGCCGTCGATGTGGCGATACTGTTTTACGGCTTTTATATCAGATACAAAAACAGTTTTGCAAATGAAATTTTAATGATGAAGGATGAAAATGAAGAAAATTTGCTTTACGCTTGCGCTTTTGCTGTGTTGCGGCTCTGCGTTTGCGTTTGACTTTGACCCGATAGGAACGGTGAAAAAGGCGTTTGGCTCGGTTACGGGCGAAAAGGGGTCTGGAATTACGGCGGGATTTAGTAGAGACGACCGCTTAGAAATCGTCAAAGACGATATTTATAGACTGATGTGGCAGGATCAAAAATTTATGGATAGTTCAGCTACCCTCTCCACATTAAGTGCAATGGGCGATAAATACAACAATAAAATGACTTATGCCGAGGCGGTAAAATACTGTGAAAATTTAAATTTTGCGGGCTTTGATGACTGGCGTTTGCCTACAGTAAATGAGCTTTTAAGCATCACGGACGATACTAGGTTTGAGCCTGCTATAAACAAAGCTTTTAAAAACGTCGCATACAAGACGAACGATAAGGGCGAGAAAGGCTATGGCTGCTACTGGAGCTCTACTGGGTTTGCCGGCGGCTCGTCTAGTGCGTGGTTCGTGTGTTTCGATGATGGCAACGATGGCAACGATATCTTGTACGATGTTTCTAATGGCAGCTTCGTGCGGTGCGTCCGCCGGTATTGATTTTAAAATTTAAGAAAGGATAAAAGATGAAAATACATATAGCCGTTTCTTTGCTGCTTTGTGGTCTGCTAAATGCCGAAGCGCTAAGCCCTACGTGCTACCGAGATAACGATAAAAACGTAGTGATATGTAGCGAAAAAAAGCTAGGAAGACTAATGTGGCAGGATGAAAAGCAAAACTTTGAAGGAACGTGGGATGAAGCACAAGAATACTGCAAACTAGTAAGCCTAGCCGGATACAAAGACTGGAGGCTACCAACAAGAGTGGAGCTGCTAAGCATAGCGGATAAGAGTAGGTATAAACCCGCTCTAAATACCGCTTTTAAATACATAGCAGAATCTGACTCGCCATTTTACTGGAGCCAAACTAAATACGCCAGCGGCTCGTCTGGTGCGTGGATCGTGCTTTTCAGTCATGGCTACGATAACTGGGACGACGTTTCTAATCGCAGCTTCGTGCGGTGCGTCCGGCAGGATTGATTTTTGAAATTTCTTTTTTGAGAAATCCGGACTTAATGGAGACGCTTTGAAAAAAGCTTTTTGCTCCCCTTGTGGGAGCTTTTTAAATTTAGGGAGAATAAAATGAATAACTTTACTGCTGAGCAGATACTAAAGATAAATGAGATTTTTAGTAGGATTGTCGATTGCAATGGAAATTTGAAGGTGTTTAATGGGGCGTGGGATAAGTACAAAAATTATACTGCCATATACGAAGAAGATTCTAACGGCAATAAATCTATACAAGCGACATACAGCACTAAAGTATCATTGGAAGATATATATAATAATGCCAAAAAGGCACTGAGCATATGCAATGTTGGCAACATAGTAGATAAAAATATTATTACTCCGCTAAAGACTTTTGATATAAGCAGCAAAGTAAGTAAAGCTAAAATAGGGGACCAAGCGGATGCACATTTTTCTGTTTTATTGCACCAATGTCCAGATCTCAAGGAAGAAGATTTTAATACTCTTTATAATGCTTTTTATGATGTATTGGCAATTTGCGGCTACGACTTTAACTCAAGTGATAATCATACGATACTTTATCTAAACATTTTTCAAAGATTGATTGATTACTTTCAAAAAGGTGATGTAAATTTTTACATTAAAGATGGCAATGTAAAGCCAGTAGATGATGAGCTTACTAAAAGACTTAGAG
>NZ_POYR01000008.1:0-43281 GCF_002912425.1 Campylobacter concisus | reverse complement strand
AAAAGATCCACTCACTCCACTTAGCGTTGCGCGGCTTGTCTATATGGAGAAAAATAGGGGCGAGAGCTTGGCTGAAGAGAAGGTGCTCTTTTTGCTTTGCGATAAAAATCCGCTTAGCCTTGAGATGTTTTCACGTGCTTTTAGCTTCTTAGACTGCGAAGTCATAGGCGTTAGCAGCCACAAAGAGCTTAAACAAGCACTGCTTTTAAATAGATTTAACGCAGTCTTTATCGATGCTTCATTTTTTGAAAATGGTGTGGCAAATTTCGTAAAAGAGATAAGATCGCTTCAAGAAGAGAAGATAAATTTAGTCGCCGTGGTCTCAAATACCTCAAATATCCCTGAAAGAGAGCTGCTGCCGGCGTTTGATGAGAAGATCAGAAAGCCTTTTAGCAAAGATGAGCTAAATCAAATTTTGCCTAAATTTATAAAAAACTATAAGCCAAGTAAAGAAAATAGATACTTTAGTAAAAATGAAAATATAGTGATTTATAAGAGCACAAAGCTTGAAAATAAGATATTTGCTGGCGCTCTTGGTGAGTTTCAAAACACGCTTGAGGTGGCAAATAGCTTTAGCGAACTTTTGATAAAGATAAAGACAAAACCTTGCTCTCTAGCGCTTGTGGATGAAGCAGCGGAGGGCTTTGATATAAAAGAGCTTTTAGCTACGATATCTGAGCTTAGAGCTGGGCTAAAGCTAGATGCTAGAGTGCTACTTTTTAGCAACAACTTGGAGCTTAAAAATCAAAAAGAGTATATAAAAATCCTATCTCCAAGTGTGAGCAAGATAGAGCTTACAAACTTCGTAAAATCAGAGCTTGGCGAGATAAATTCGACCCAAAATGAACTAAAGAACAACTTTAAGTTTATAAAATTTAAGAGTTGAGTTTTGAAGTAAAAATTTGAAGTGAAATTTAGACTCAAAAAGAGTCTAAATTTTGTTTTTAAAATGTGCTTTGTGGATCAGCTACGCCTTCGCTCCAGCCAAGCTTTGCACCAGCAAGTAGGTGAAAGTGTAGGTGCATGACCTCTTGACCGCCGTTTTCACCGCAGTTTGTTATGAGACGGTATCCGCTCTTATCAACGCCCATTAAGCTCGCCACTTCTTGGATAAATTTAGTCATCTCACCCATCAAAACTGGGTCCATCTCTTGGAAATTTTTGTAGTGTTTTTTAGGGATGATGAGGATGTGGATCGGCGCTTTTGGATTGATGTCGTTAAAAGCTAGAAATTTCTCGCTCTCAAGCACTTTGTTACAAGGAATTTCACCAGCAACGATCTTTTCAAATATGGTCATTTTAGCTCCTTTGAAAGTTTGAGAAATTATATCAAAGTGTGCTTAAATTTCGCGCTTTTTATCTTGATTTTAACTCTTTTTCTATAAAATCGATGCAAAAATTCATAAAGGTAAAAAATTGCAAGATTTCATTAATAAAATCAAAAATGAAATTTCAACTCTTGATGATCTGGAGAAGGTCAGGGTAGAAATTTTTGGCAAAAAGGGCATCTTGGCGCAAGGTTTTGCAAAGCTAAAAGAGCTTGGCGAGGATGAAAAAAAGGAATTTGCAGCAAATTTAAACAAGCAAAGAGATGAGCTTAGCGTGCTTATAGAAGCTAAAAAAGCCGAGCTTAGCGAGCAAGAGATAGATAACAAGATGAAAAAAGAGGCCGCTGATATCACGCTCTTTAACGAGCCTGTTGCTAGTGGGGCGCTGCACCCTGTGATGGCTACGATGGATAAGATAATTGAATATTTTTTAGCTCTAAATTTCTCGCTCGAGACTGGGCCGCTTATAGAAGATGATTTTCATAACTTTGAGGCGCTAAATTTACCAAAATACCACCCAGCAAGGGATATGCAAGATACATTTTACCTAGATGATTTTAGACTTTTAAGGACGCATACGAGCCCAGTTCAGGTGCGAACTATGCTAAATCAAAAGCCACCTATCCGCATGATAGCGCCTGGCACTGTCTTTAGACGTGATATGGACTTAACGCATACACCGATGTTTCACCAGGTCGAGGGCCTTGTGGTTGAGGATGCAGACAAAGTTAGCTTTGCAAATTTAAAATCAATGCTAGAGGGCTTTTTAAAGTATATGTTTGGCGACGTTGAAGTGCGTTTTCGCCCTAGCTTCTTTCCATTTACGGAGCCTAGCGCTGAGGTTGATATTAGTTGTATATTCTGCCACGGCAAGGGCTGCAGGGTGTGCAAGCAGACTACTTGGCTTGAGGTGCTTGGATGCGGCGTCGTCGATCCAAATGTATTTAAGGCGGTTGGCTATAAAAATGTAAGCGGATATGCCTTTGGCCTTGGGGTTGAGAGATTTGCGATGTTGCTTCATAGAGTGCCTGATCTAAGGTCACTTTTTGAGGGAGATTTAAGATTGTTGGAGCAGTTTAAATGATAATTTCAAAGCATTGGTTAAACGAGTGGATCGACCTTAGCGAGGTTAGCGGCGAGACACTTTCAAAGACATTAAACTCTATCGGCTTAGAAGTTGATAGCTATAAAGAGATAAATTTACCAAAAAGCGTTGTGGTGGGCTATGTAAAAAGTAGAGAAAAACACCCAGATGCCGATAAACTAAGCGTTTGTCAAGTTGATGTTGGCAGCGAAACGCTTCAGATCGTATGCGGTGCAAAAAACGTCGAGGCTGGTCAGTTTGTGCCAGTTGCGCTCATTGGCACGACCATGCCAAATGGTCTTGAGATCAAAAAGGCAAAGCTAAGAGGCATCGAGTCATGCGGTATGATCTGCTCTTCAACTGAGCTAGGACTGCCTAAGACAAATGACGGTATCTTGCCACTTGATGAGAGTATCGGCAAGCTAAAACTTGGCACAAGTCTTGGTGAATTTGAAGCGTTTAAAGATGTGATCATCGAGGTCGATGTCACAGCAAACAGGGGTGACTGCCAAAATTTACACGGCATCGCAAGAGAAATTTGCACCGCACTTGATCTAAATATGAAAGATAGCCATGAAAATGAAGATAGCGAAAATTTACTAGGCATCGGCAGGATCGCGTCTGTGCGAACCGAAGATAAGGTAAATGGCTCATTTTTGTATAAAGCATTTGAGCTAAAAAATGCATTAAGTGAAAATTTATTAACTCGCTTGAGGCTAGCTCTAATTGAGTGCCAAAAGACAAATTTAGTAGAAAGACTGCTTGAATACGCGACATTTTGCACGGGTGTTTTATTTAGAGCTTATGATCACGCTAAGCTTGTGGGCGAGGGCGAAAAAGCTGTTTTTGACATCAAAAATGGCGAAAATGGCGAGTGCGTGGTTTTTTGTGAGGATAAAAATTTAGGCGTTGCTGGAATTTACCAAAGCGATGAGGCTAGGGTCGATGAGGGCTCAAAGGTGATCTTGGTAGAGGCTAGCTACGTAAAACCAGATGTTGTCTCAAAAGCCATTTTTGAAAATAAAAATTTACCAAAAGGCGATCAGGTTTATCGCTCAAGCCGTGGTAGCGAGCCAAATTTAGCTTACGGGGCGGACTATCTTTTTAAAAGGCTAGCTGGCTTTAAAGATAGCTTAAGTCTTTTTGCAGGCTCACAGCAATCACTTCTAAACACCGAGCCTATCACGCTTAGCATCTCACTTGGCGAGCTTAAAAATATGATCGGTCAAGAGGTTGCAAGAAACGATGTTGTTAAAATTTTAAAGAAACTTGGCTTTGAGATCAGCGTAAATGTTGAGCAAGAGAGCTTTAACGTAAAAGTGCCGTTATTTCGCCACGACATCGTAAATTCGCATGATATTTGTGAGGAGATCGTAAGGATAATAGGCATCGACAATATCGCCTCAACGCCGTTAAATTTTGCAGAGAAAAATAGGCTAAATAAGACATATTTTGACTATAAAAATGCTTTAAATTTAAGGCGCCGTGCAGCCGATAATGGCTTTTTTGAAAGCGTGCACTACGTATTTGACAGCCTTGATGAGCTAAGTGAGCTAAATTTCAAACCTTGCAAGATCAAGATATTAAATCCTATAAACAACGAGCTAAACACGCTTAGACCAGCACTTGTTAATCACCTTCTAAGCTCAAGCGAGAAAAACATCAAAAACTCAAAACGCTCAGTTAGACTTTTTGAGCTTGGCGAAGTCTTTGACGAAAATGCAAATCAAGGTTTAAATTTAGGCTTTGTCGTATCAGGGCTTTTAAAAGAGCCAACACTGATAAACGGCGCAAAGGGCGAGGAGGCAAATTTCTACGCATTTGCGGCGATGGTGCAAAATGTAATAGGCAAATTTGAGCTAAAACCTTGCCAAGAGATCTCATATCTTAGCCCATACGAACAAGCACACATCTATCAAAATGGCGAAAAGATCGGCTATATCGGCAGAGTTGATGCGAGGGTAGAGGCAAAAAGAGATCTACCTAAAACTTATGTTTGTGAGATTGATTTTGCAAAGCTTAAATTTGAACCGGTCTTAGCAGTGCCATACTCTAAATTTCAAAGCACGACAAGAGATCTTAGCCTCATCGTGCCTGAAAATTTCGAGGCTGGACGAATTTATGAGTGCATAAGAGGGCTAAATTTAAAAGAGCTAAAAGAGTTCTTGCCGGTTGATATCTATAAAGATGCGAAACTAAACGGTGCGATCAGCCTTAGCCTTAAATTTACATTCCAAGATATGGAAAAAACTCTCGAAGATGACGATATAAACGCACTTATGGATAAAATTTTAAGCGAGCTAAAAGAGAAACTAAATATCGGAATAAGATGAGAATTTATCCATTAGAAAAAAGTCTAAATTTAACCATCGATGACATCGCGGCTGATAAGTCTATCTCGCATAGATGTGCGATCTTTTCACTTTTAAGCGACAAACCATCTCGCGTTAGAAACTATCTAAGAGCAGGCGACACGCTAAATACCTTAAAGATCGTTCAGCTCTTAGGTGCAAATGTCGAAGATAACGGAGCTGAGATAATAATCACTTCACCACAAAAGATAAAAGAGCCAAATGAAATTTTAGAGTGTGGCAACTCTGGCACGGCGATGAGGCTTTTTATGGGGTTACTAGCCGCACAGAAGGGTTTTTTCGTGCTAAGTGGTGATAAATATTTAAATTCTCGCCCGATGGCAAGGATAGCAAAGCCTTTAAATGAGATGGGTGCAAAGATAGATGGCGCAAATGGCGCAAATAACGCTCCTCTTTGCATAAGAGGGACGAAATTTGAAAGATTTAGTTTTGAGAGCAAGATCGCCTCAGCTCAGGTAAAAAGTGCGCTTTTGCTAGCAGCTCTTTACTCAAATGGCTGTAAATTTAGCGAGCCAGAGCTAAGTAGGGATCACACCGAGCGCATGCTAGCTGGTATGGGAGCTGATATAAAGCGTGACGAGCTAGAGATCACACTAGAGCCTATGAAAGCCCCACTTGCGCCACTTGATATAGATGTTCCAAATGACCCAAGCTCGGCATTTTTCTTTGCAGTCGCAGCTCTAATCATCCCAAATTCGCATATCATTTTAAAAAATATCTTGCTAAATAAAACTCGCATCGAAGCTTACAGAGTTTTAGAAAAAATGGGTGCTGAGATAAAATTTCATAAAACTTCAATCAAATACGAAGATATCGGCGACATCGAGGTCAAGTACTCGCCAATTTTAAAAGGCGTAGAAGTTAGCGAAAATATCTCATGGCTCATCGACGAAGCCCCAGCTTTAGCCATCGCATTTACCTGCGCAAAGGGTCAAAGCAAGCTAACAAATGCAAAAGAGCTTCGCGTAAAAGAGAGCGACAGGATAGCTGTCACGATAAATGCGCTAAAGAAGTGCGGTGTCGATGCTAGCGAGCTTGAAGATGGCTTTATCATAAATGGCTCTGAGGCTAAATTTGCCACGATAGATAGCCACGGAGATCACAGGATCGCCATGAGCTTTGCCATACTTGGACTAAAATGTGGCATGCAGATAGAAAAGAGCGAATTTATCGCCACTTCGTTTCCAAATTTTGCTGAAATTTTAAAGAAAATGGGAGCTAAGGTTGAAGATCGAGCTTGCTAGTAGTTATGGCTTTTGCTTTGGCGTAAAAAGGGCGATAAAGATAGCTGAAAACGCCGGAGATGCGGCAACTATCGGCCCACTCATACATAATAACGAAGAGATAAACAGGCTTGAGAAAAATTACAATGTAAAGACGCTTGAGGGCATAAGCGAGTTAAAAGACGAGAAAAAGGCGATCATTCGCACTCATGGCATCACTAAAAACGACCTTGCAGAGCTAAAAAAAACCGATATAAAAGTGATCGATGCAACTTGTCCGTTTGTGACAAAGCCGCAACAAATTTGCGAAAAAATGAGCGAAGAGGGCTATGATGTGGTGATTTTTGGCGACATGCACCACCCAGAGGTAAAAGGGGTGAAGTCATATGCTAAGGGTAACGTCTATGTCGTGCTTGAAGAGAGCGAGCTAGAGGGCATTAAATTTAAGCAAAAGGTCGCGCTTGTTAGCCAAACTACTAGAAAAGTTGAGAAATTTATGCAGATCGCAAACTATCTCATGCTTCATGTAAAAGAGCTGCGCGTTTTTAACACGATCTGCAACGCGACATTTGAAAACCAAGAGGCCGCTAAAAATTTAGCAAAAAGAGCTGACGTGATGATAATAATCGGCGGAAAAAACAGCTCAAACACAAAACAACTCTACCTAATATCTAAAAATTTTTGCGAAGATAGCTACCTAATAGAAAGCGAAGAAGAGCTTGAGGGATCATGGTTTGATGGCAAAAATTTGTGTGGTATAAGTGCTGGTGCTAGCACGCCTGACTGGATCATACAAAAAGTCGTTGATAGAATCAAAAAAGTATAAAATTTATCCTAGCTAAAGCCACAATTAACTATAATAAGCCAATTTGCCTCTACTGGCATAATAAAATTTAAAGGATCAAGATGGCTGTGAACAAAAGTGTTCAATTAGGAAAAGCAAAAGACGAAGATATCGAAGATATCGATTTTGCTGCGATGTTAGAGGAGTCTTTTAAAAAGACTGAAGAAGATAGTGACGCAAAGATCGTCAGTATCAATGGCGATGAGGTTTTAATCGACGTTGGCAAGAAGTCAGAAGGCATTTTAAATGTTTCTGAGATCACTGACGCAAACGGCAACCTGACGCATAAAGTTGGCGATACGATCAAAGTTGTAATAACTGGATCAAGAAATGGAAGACCTATAGTGTCGCACAAAAAAGCACTTAGAAAAGAGAAAGTTAAAGCTTTCATCGAAGCTTACGATCCTGAAAATTCTGGCGAAATCGACGTAAAAGTAGTTGGAAAAAATAAAGGTGGTTTTATCACTCAAGACGCAAATGGCGTAGAATTTTTCTTACCAAGAACGCACAGCGGATTTAAAAACGCTGAGGGCGTAGTTGGAAAATCATACAAAGTAAGAGTTATAAAAGTCGATAAAGAAGAGAACAGCATAGTTGTCTCAAGAAAGAAAATTTTAGATGACGACCGCAAAAAACGCAAAGAAGCCCTATCAAGTATAGTAGAAAACGATAGCGTTATAGAGGGCACAGTTAAGAAAATCACAACTTATGGTATGTTTGTTGATGTTGGCGGTGTAGACGGACTTGTTCACTACAGCGAGATAAGCTACAAAGGCCCAGTAAATCCTAGCTCTTTATATAAAGAAGGCGATAAAGTTTTAGTTAAAGTTATCAGTTATGACAACGAAAAACGCCACCTATCTCTATCTATCAAGGCAGCTACTCCAGATCCTTGGGAAGAGATCATAAGCGACGGCCTAGAAGTTGGCGACACTATAAAAGTAACAGTTAGCAACATCGAGCCTTATGGCGCATTTGTCGATCTTGGAAATGATATTGAAGGATTTTTACATATATCTGAAATTTCATGGGACAAAAATATCAAAAATCCAAAAGATCACATCAGCGAAGGCCAAGAGATCGATGTTGAGGTTATCGAAATAGACGCAAAAGGACACCGCTTAAGAGTGAGCCTTAAAAATTTACTTCCAAAACCATTTGATGAATTTAAAGCTAAATTTAAAGAAGGCGACGTAGTAAAAGGCGTTGTGACAACTATCACAAATTTTGGTGCATTTGTTAGAATAGGCTGCGTTGAGGGCTTGCTACATAACGAAGATGCATCTTGGGATAGAAATGACAAGTGCAAAGATATGTTTAAGGCTGGCGACGAGCTTGAAGTAAAAATCATCAAAATCGACAGCGCTGAGCAAAAAATTTCTCTAAGCCTAAAAGATCTAAAACAAAGTCCAGTTCAGGCATTTGCTAATAAATTTAGTGTAGGCGACATCGTAAAAGGAACGATCCGTGACATTAAAGACTTCGGCGTATTTGTTGAGCTTGGCGATAATGTAGATGCATTAATCCGCAAAGAAGATCTAGGCAGCGTAGATGCTAGCACGTTAAAGATCGGCGATGAGATCGAAGCTGCTATCGCATTTATCGATGAGAAGAAAAATAGAATTCGCCTAAGCATACGCCGTTTAGCAAAACAAAAAGAGCGTGAAGTGTTAAATGAGATCAACGACAACGATGACAAAGTAACACTTGGCGACATCATAAAAGAACAATTACGCTAGTATAAATGGGCAGACGCACGCTTTTATCAGTAGTTGTTCTGCTCTTTGTGATGTTAGGTTTGGTTGGAATTTATCTTGTTAAATTTGCAAGTGTAAATTTCAGCCAAACTACTGAAAAAAATATTACAAGTGAGCAAAATATAACCAAAAACACAGCCGGCAGTGAAAACTGGATCAACGAGCTGGCAACTATTAAGAAAAAAGATTATGTATTGCCCGTAAATGAAATTTTTATAGAATACAACCGACCTAAGATAGAAAAGCCAAAGATCACAGCATACGAACTTTTGATAGATAAAAACGATATCTACTCTATGTTCTGCTTGATGCAGACTTTGCGAAATAGCGAGGTTGATTTTACTGTAGTAAGAGATGGCGCTAAGAGCCAGATCTTTTTAAATACCCAAGACTCAAGGCTTTTGCAAAATATCATTTTGCAGCTAAGAGTTTACGACATCCACTCAAGTGTGAGAGAGGTAAAATTATGAAAACTATCATTGTTTGCGATGCGATACACCCAGTAGGTTTTGAACTTTTAAAAAAAGAACAAGATATAAATGTAATAGACGCAGTTAATACCCCAAAAGACGAGCTTTTAAAAATTTTAGGCGAGGCTGATGTAGCGATCACTAGAAGCTCGACTGAGGTAAATGAGGCATTTTTAGAAGCTGGTAAGAAGCTAAAAGCTATCGTTAGAGCCGGTGTTGGCGTGGATAATGTTGATATAGATGGCTGTTCAAGAAGAGGCATCATCGCTATGAACGTCCCAACTGCAAATACTATCGCAGCAGTTGAGCTAACTATGGCGCACATGCTAGCAGCTGCAAGATCACTTGAATACGCTCACAACGATCTAAAGCTAGAAAGAATTTGGAAACGCGAGAAGTGGTATGGAGTTGAGCTTTTTAAGAAAAAGCTGGGCGTGATAGGTTTTGGTAATATCGGCTCAAGAGTAGCAGCTCGCGCAAAAGCTTTTGGCATGGATATCATCGCATACGATCCATACATCGATCCATCTAAGGTCATCGATATGGGCGGCACTTATACTAAAAATTTTGATGACATCTTGGCATGCGACTTCATCACGATCCACACTCCAAAGACCAAAGAGACAACCGATATGATCGGCGCTAAAGAGATAGCAAAGATGAAAGATGGCGTAAGGCTTATAAACTGCGCTAGAGGTGGTCTTTATAACGAAGAGGCACTTTATGAGGGGCTAAAAAGTGGCAAGATAGCATTTGCAGGTATTGACGTCTTTACAAAAGAGCCAGCGACAAGCCATCCGCTTCTTGATCTAAATAATGTAAGCGTCACACCGCATCTTGGGGCAAACACCCTTGAGTCGCAGCGCAACATCGCAGTAGAGGCAGTCGAGCAGGCTATCTTGGCAGCACGAGGTATAAGCTATCCAAACGCTTTAAATTTACCTATCAAAACAGAAGATCTACCGCCGTTTGTTGAGCCTTATATCGATCTTACAAGCAAGATGGCATTTCTTGCAGCTCAGATAAACAAAAGCGCTATCAAGGCTATCCGTATAGAGACTCACGGGCAGATTAGCGAATATGCAAATTCAATGCTAACTTTTGCGATCGTGGGCGCTTTAAAAGAGAGTCTTGGCGATGCGATAAACTACGTAAATGCTAAATTTTTATGCGACGAAAAAGGCATAACTACCGAAACTAGCACAGGTGGAGATAGCATCTTTAAAAACAAGATCACAGTTCGTCTTACGACTGAAAATGGCATCGTAAGCGTTGGTGGCACGGTCTTTGGTGAAAATCAACAACGCATAGTAACCGTCAATGGCTTTAAGACTGACTTCAAGCCAAAAGGCAAGATGATCATCTTTAAAAACCACGACGTACCAGGCGTTATCGCTCAGATCAGTAAAATTTTAGCTGATGAGAAGATAAACATCGCAGACTTCCGCCTTGGTAGAGATGAGCACGGCATGGCGCTTGCAGTCATCTTGGTTGATGAACATATAAAAACAGAAACGCTAGAGAGATTAAACGCACTTGAAGCTTGTGTTTGGGCTCAATACGCAGTTATATAACAAATTACGAAAGGATAAAAAATGGCTTCATATTCAATGGGCGATCTAAAAAAGGGACTAAAGATCGAGATCGACGGCGTTCCTTATAAAATCGTAGAATATCAACACGTTAAACCGGGCAAGGGTGCAGCTTTTGTTCGTGCAAAGATCAAATCTTTTGTCGATGGAAAGGTTCTTGAAAAGACTTTTCACGCAGGCGATAAGTGTGAGCAACCGCATCTTGAAGAAAAAGAGATGCAGTACCTCTATGATGATGGTGAGTTTTGCCAGTTTATGGACACGACTACTTACGAGCAAGTTGCGATCAGCGACGAGGATGTGGGCGATGTTAAAAAATGGATGATCGATGGCATGATGGTTGAAATTTTATTTCACAACGGCAACGCAATCGGCGTAGAAGTGCCACAAGTAGTCGAGCTCAAGATAGTTGAAACTCCACCAAATTTCAAGGGCGATACACAAGGTGGCAAAAAGCCAGCTACTCTTGAGAGTGGCGCGGTAGTTCAGATACCATTTCACGTACTAGAAGGCGAGGTCATCCGCGTTGATACCGTTCGTGGCGAGTACATCGAGCGCGCAAATAAATAACCATGCATCTGGCGCGTTAAATTTATGAAAGAGAAATTTGACGAGCTTATCGCTCTGCTAAAGCCGCTATTTAAGGATAATGGCTTTAGTAAGAGCGCTTTAAATTTCTACAAAAATACTCCAAATTTTATCTATGTTTTAAATTTTCAAAAAAGCAGTGGCAATAGCTCAGAGCGCACGAGATTTTATATAAATTGCGGCATTTATGCCCCTTTTATAGAGGCTACTCTTGGCAAAGAAGCGCTTAGCAAGCCAAAAGAGTATGAGTGTCATTTTAGAGCTAGAGCACATGAAATCACTCGCACAGCTGCTGCATACTACGAGCTAGAGCCAGATAGTGACGTGGCTAAAATTTATGAAAATGTGGCAAACGACCTTGGCTTTGTTTTTAATTTTTTTGAGCAAAATAGCTCTGAAGCAAATTTAATAGAGCTAATGCTCGAACAAAACGGCCTTGCAGCGATAAATCAGCTTTACGAATATCTTTTGATAAAAGATAAAAGTGAAATTTTGATCTTTCATGCCAAAAAGCTCTTCGCAAAGCATGGCAGTGAAGCAAGGTGGGGTAAATTTCAAAACCAAATAAACGAGCTACTTAGAAAATATAAAAAAGATGAGATAAAATTTAAATGATAAATCGCATTTGGTTGTAAAAAGCAGCAAATACGATCGGATAAATATGTAAACTTTAGGTCTATTGTTAAATTTTTGATTTATTTAAGCTATTTACTAAATTTTAGGACTTATGAATTTAAAGCTATATTTTAAAATAGTAGTTTGTTGTGGTTTGCGATGCACCAGCATTAAAGCATACATCTTGAACGTGCGAGGGGTTTTACTGGGGCTTCGTCTCATAACTGCAAGTAGACATGAGGTCTAAAGAGGGATAAAGGGACGGGGTTTCGTGTCTATCCTACAGTTGCGAGCCTGAGAAACAAAATTTAAGCCCCCTTGTCACCCTTTTTGATACAAAACTTTAAATTTATTAAAATCTACTTTTGCAAATTTTAAAATTCCATTCACTCACAAGGATTGACTACTAAAATTTGGCTGCGTTTACAGTTTAGCTCAAATTTTAGAGCCGAAATTACTTGTTCACAAATTTTTAAAATTTACTAGATGCTCATCTTGGATTGTTAAATTAGTCTCTTGTAGAGCTGGCTGTTCAATTTATCCAAAAATGTCAGCCCTAATTTGAAATTTTACTCGGAGTGTAAATTTGGGCTTACTGCCCAACTATCTTTTTAACAGCTAGTGAGGCTAAATTTAGCCCAAAGCAGGCAGTCACGCCCATGAAGCTTCCAAGTGGCTTGCAAAGTGGTTCTTCTGTTGAAAAGACTACGTCAAATTTACCGCTAAAGCCTGATTTTTTGAGCTCATATCTATATTTTCTAGCTAGCGGATCGACCGAGGTTTTCCAAACGCTAGCCACCTTTATTTTTGTAGGATCGACTCTTTTTGCACCACCCATCGAGGCTATAAATTTGCTAGGATCTACTGCGTTTGCAAGGGCGATCTTAGCAGCGATATCATCGATAGCATCAATCACCACGTCAAATTTACTAAAGTCAAAACTAGCGACAAACTCAGGCGTAATCAGCGTCTGCATAGGCGTGACGCAAGGATAAATTTTGGCAAACTCATCAACCTTTACGCCACCCACATTTTCGCTGTAAATTTGGCGGTTTTGATTTGTCACGTCAAAGATGTCTTTGTCGATTAGAGTGATGCTCCCGACCCCGCTTCTAGCGAGCGCATCCACGCACATCCCGCCAACGCCTCCAGCTCCGCAAACTAGCACTTTTGCGCTTTGAAGCTTGCTAAAACCATCCTCGCCAAAGAGCCATCTTATCCTTGTAAATCTATCATTTTGCATCAAATTTCCCTTTTAAGCTCTCCAAACTCTCGTATGAGGTCATATTTAGTTTTATGGGCGTTATCGTTGCAAAGCCCTCATTTACCTTGCTGATGTCGCTTGGCTCGCCTTTTTCGTATTCAAGTGCGGCGTTTCCAAGCCAGTAGTACTCGATGCCTCTTGGATTGCGATTAAGCGTGGCATGCGTGGCGTAGGTGCGTCTGCCAGCTGGCACGACGGCATAACCTTTGAAATTTTTGCTAGTTCTAGCTGGGATATTTACGTTTAGAAATTCCCTTGGATTTAGCGAAATTTCATCATTTAGCACCTTTGGAGTGATAAATTTCACCACCTCTTTTGCTAGCTCAAAGCCAAGTTCATTTAGTGAGTTGTTTTCATAAAACTGCGAAAAGGCGATGCTTCTAATGCCCTGTAAAACGCCCTCCATCGCCGCTCCACACGTGCCAGAGTAGGTGATGTCCTCGCCTAAATTTGCCCCGTGATTTATGCCACTTATCACTAGATCTGGCTTTTTATTATAAAGTGCGTGAAGTGCGAGATATACGCAGTCGCTGGGCGTTGCGTCATCAAGTTTAAAAAAGCCATCATCAAGTTTTATAAATCTAAGCGGCCTTGTGAGAGTTAGCGAGTGAGCGCAGGCTGATTTTTCAGAGCTTGGAGCTACGATCGTGACATTTACACCATCTAGCTCGCTCAAAGCTTCTTTTAAGGCAAGCAGGCCAGTCGCCTCAAATCCATCGTCATTTGTTATCAAAATTTCTTTCAAATTTTATCCTTTAAAGGGTTGGATTTTATCACAGCTTTCTTAAAATTTTAAAGAATTTTTGCGTATAATGCCCCCAAAAAAAGACCTAATGAAAGTGTGTAAATGAAAATTTTAGTCTCCGCTCTTGAGCCATCGGCAAATTTGCATTTAAAAGAAATTTTGAAAAATTTTGAGGGCGAATTTGAGCTAATGGGAATTTTTAGCGAAGAGCTTGGCACGCCATATATGAAAAGTAGCGAGTTTTCAGCGATGGGCTTTGTCGAGGTTTTGCCGCTCATTTTTAAGGCAAAAAAGGCGATGAAAGTGATGAGCCAGATGGCAAAAGAGGCTGATGCGGTGCTACTAATCGACAGCCCAGCCTTTAACCTGCCGCTTGCAAAGGCGATAAAAGCAGCTGGCGCAAAAGCAGCCGTGACATACTACATCTTGCCTCAAGTTTGGGCGTGGAAGCCAAAAAGAGTGAGCGTAGTGGAGAGGTATTGTGACAACCTTGCTTCGATCCTGCCATTTGATGCGAAATTTTATAGCCGATCAACCTACGTGGGTCATCCTTTGATGGATGAGATAAAGCTTAAAAAAACGAGCCTTAGTAGCAGCGGCAAAGTTGCTTTTCTGCCAGGATCAAGAAGGTCAGAAATTTCAAGGCTGATGCCAGTTTATAGAGAGCTTGCTAAAAAGATAGAAGCCAAGAGGTTGCTTGTCGTGCCACCATTTTTGCTTGATAAAGTGGGCGAAATTTATGGCGATGTGAGCGATTTTGAGGTCGTCTCAAACACGCCTGAAGCCTTGTATGAGAGCGACTTTGCATTTGTTTGCTCTGGCACGGCTACGCTTGAAGCAGCGCTCATTGGCACGCCATTTGTGCTAGCATACAAGGCAAAAGCGATAGATGTTTTCATCGCTAGAAAATTTGTAAAGATCAAGCACGCGGGACTTGCAAATATAATGTTTGACTTCATGGGCAAAGAGCCGCTTCATGAGGAATTTATCCAAGAGTTTGCAACGGCTGAAAATTTGCTAAAAGCTTATGAGAGCTGTGATAGGCAAAAATTCTTAAAAGGCTGCGATGAGCTAAGGGCTTATTTAGGGCATGGCAGCAGTAAAAATGTAGTAAAAATTTTAAAAAATATGGAGTAAAAAATGAGTGAACCAATGACAATGCACGGATATGAGAAGATAGAAGCTGAGCTAAAGGATCTAAGGCTGGTGCAGCGCCCTCAAATCGTAACAGAGATCGACATCGCAAGAAGCCACGGCGATCTTAAAGAAAATGCTGAGTATCACGCAGCAAAAGAAAAACAAGCCTTTATAGACGCTAGGATCGCTGAGCTTAGCGCGCTTTTGGCAAACGCAGAAGTGATCGATCCAAGTAGCTACGAGCATGATAGGGTGAGGTTTGGTTCAAGTGTGACGATAATGGACGAAGAGACTGAGGTTGAGCATACTTACACGATAGTTGGTGTGAGCGAAAGTGACCTAGATAAGGGCTATATCTCGATAAACTCACCTCTTGCAAAGCAGCTTTTAGGCAAGGCTGAGGGCGATGAGGTAGCGCTAAATTTACCAAAAGGCAGAAGCGACGTTGAGATCGTTAAGATCTGCTATAAACCTATAAAATTTGACTAAAAAGATGAGGCGAAGAGCTAAAAACTGCTTTTGGCTCTGCTAATTTTTAATTAAGGCAAAATTTGAGCGAATACCTATATGCCCCCGTTATAAAAGAAGGCGCGATCTTTTTAGCTGATGCGCATGAAAATGTAAATAGAGATGGCTTTTTGAAATTCTTACGCGGCGTTGATAGCGGAGAGATTAAGGAGCCACCGCAGATTTTCTTGCTTGGCGATATATTTGATTTTTTAACGGGCGAGGGCGAATATACAAGAGAATTTTACGCTGAGCACTTAAGTCTTATAAATAAAATTTCACAAAAGGTGGAAATTTTTTACTTCGAGGGCAACCACGATTTTAGACTTTCAAATTTATTTGATAAAACTAGAGATTTTTGGGACAAAGGAGAGAAGCTAAGCTTTGAGGGGGTAAAGGTCTATGACATTTGCGCTCAGCCAGTGAAATTTAGAACTATAGGCGGTGAGCACGTCCAGATCGCGCACGGAGATATATTTTTACCTTTTATAGATAAGTACGCACTTAGGTTTTTAAGGCTTAGATGGTTTTTGAAATTTATGAACGCGCTTGATAAAATTTTGGATTTTAAAATTTCAAAAGCGATACTAGCCAAACTTACTAAGAAAAATCTGCACTATAAAATTTCAAACTTCAAGGAGCTAATGAGCAAGCATTTGCAGGGCTTTGACGCAAGTATAGTGATAGAGGGACACTATCATCAAGGTGAGCTATTTGATATTTACGATAGATTTTATATAAATTTACCTTGTTTTGCATGCGAGCAAAGTTATTTTGTTGTAGAATACGCCCAGCAAAAGTTTAATTTGCTCAAAATGAGTTTGAAAGGACATTGATGTTTGGAGACAACGTACTAAAAACGGGCTCAAACGAGATGGAACTTGTTGATTTTCGTATCTTTAAAAAGGCCGAAAACAAAGTATATGAAGGAATATACGGAGTCAATGTCGCAAAGGTGCGGGAGATCATTAAGATGCCAAATCTTACCGAGCTTCCTGGTGTTCCTGAGTATATAGAGGGAATTTTTGATTTAAGAGGTGTGGTTATCCCCGTTATAAATTTGGCAAGATGGATGAATATCATCGAGCCAACTGAGGGTGTAGTCATAAAGCCACGTGTTATTATTGCTGAATTTAGCGGTATATTAATCGGTTTTATCGTCCATGAGGCCAAGAGGATCAGACGTATAAACTGGAAAGACATAGAGCCTGCAAATTTTGCTGCTGGAGCTGGTACTCTGGACAAAGGCAAGATCACAGGCGTAACAAGAATAGAAAACGACGAAGTACTTTTAATTCTTGATCTTGAAAGCATCGTTGAAGAGCTAGGAATTTACTCACCAAAGATCGAATTTGACGTAACAGACGATCAAAGGATCAAAGGCGCTGCTTTAGTTCTAGATGATAGCTCAACTGCTAGAAAGCTAGTAAAAGACGCACTTGAGAAGATGGGTCTTAGCGTAGTTGAAGCTAAAAACGGCGTTGAGGGATTAGAGAGGATGGAAGAGCTTTATCAAAGATATGGAGATAACTTGACAAAAGAGCTTAGAGTTATCTTAAGTGATATCGAAATGCCACAAATGGATGGATACCGCTTTGCTTCAACTATTAAAAATGATGATAGATTTAAAGATGTTCCGATTGTGTTTAACTCTTCATTAAGCAACGAATTTAGTGAGGTTAAGAGTAAAGAAGCCGGTGGTGCTGCGTATCTTACAAAATTTGATGCTGGTGTATTTTATCAAGAGGTGCTAAAAGTGATTGAAGCACATTCTAAATCTGCGAAGTGAGGTGAAGTATGGATGATATGAAAGAAATAATGGAAGACTTTTTAATAGAGGCTTTCGAACTTATTGAGCAGATAGACCATGACCTTGTTGAACTAGAGGCAAACCCTGAAGACTTGGAGCTTTTAAATAGAATTTTCCGTGTTGCTCACACAGTAAAAGGCAGCTCAAGCTTTTTAAATTTTGACGTTCTAACAGAGCTTACTCACCACATGGAGGATGTTTTAAACAAAGCTAGAAAAGGCGAGCTAAAGATCACTCCGGACATCATGGACGTTGTTCTTGAGTCAGTTGATATGATGAAGGGACTACTTGAGAGCATTAGAGATAACGGTAGTGACGCAGCTGCTGGCATTGATATCAAAAATATTTGTGTAAGACTTACTCAAATTTCTGAAGGTGAAGCACCAAGCGCAGCCGCAGAAGCTCCAGCCGCACCAGCACCTGAGCCAGTAAAAGAGCCAGAACCTGTCGCACCAGCTGAAGAAGCAGCTCCTGAAGTAAGTGATGCTGAGCTTTCAAAGCTAAGTGACTCTGAGGTTGAGGCTGAGATAGAGAGACTTTTAAAAGTTAGAAAAGCAGAAGATCAAGCAAGACGTGCTTCAAAAGGCATAGCTCCAAAATCTCCTGAAGAGATAGCTCCAGCCACAAGCGCTGCGCCAGCACCTGCACCTAAGCCAGCTCCTAGTAGAGAAAGGGATGCTGATAAAAAAGTGCCAGCAGCTAGTAGTAACAGTGCGGTAGCACAAGAGCAAACGATACGTGTTGAAGTAAAAAGACTTGATCACTTGATGAATTTAATCGGTGAGCTTGTTCTTGGTAAAAACCGCTTGTTAAAAATTTATGATGACGTAGAAGAGAGATATGAGGGCGAGAAATTCCTCGAAGAGCTAAATCAAGTAGTCTCAAGTCTAAGTCTAGTTACGACTGATATCCAGCTAGCTGTTATGAAGACAAGGATGCTTCCAATAGCAAAAGTCTTTAATAAATTCCCACGTATGATACGTGATCTTAGCCGCGACCTTGGTAAGCAGATCGACCTTGAAATTTCAGGTGAAGAGACTGAGCTTGATAAATCAATCGTTGAAGAGATCGGCGATCCGCTAGTTCATATCATCAGAAACTCATGCGATCATGGCATCGAAGATCCTGAGACAAGAAAGGCAATGGGCAAACCTGAAAAAGGCCTTGTTCAGCTAAAAGCTTACAATGAGGGCAACCATATCGTTGTTGAGATAGTTGATGATGGTAAGGGCTTGGATGCTGATATGCTTAAAGCTAAGTCGATAGAAAAAGGCATCATCACTGAGCGTGAAGCTGATGCGATGAGCGAGAAAGAGGCTTTTGGTCTTATATTTAAGCCAGGATTTTCAACTGCAGCCAAGGTTACAAACGTATCTGGTCGTGGCGTTGGTATGGACGTTGTTAAGACAAATATCGAAAAGCTAAATGGTATCATTGATATCGAGAGTGAAGTTGGAAAAGGCACAGTTATGAAGCTTAAAATTCCACTTACACTTGCGATCATTCAATCACTTCTTGTCGGAACACAAGAGGAATTTTATGCGATACCACTTGCGAGCGTTCTTGAAACTGTTCGCGTACCTATCGATGATATCTATACGATCGATGGCAAAAACGTTCTAAGACTAAGAGATGAGGTCTTATCTCTTGTTAGACTTTCAGATGTCTTTGGTGTCAATAAAGTCTTTGACGGCGGAGATCAAACTTATGTCGTTATCATCGGCGTTGCCGAGGCAAAACTGGGCATCATCGTAGATACATTAGTCGGTCAAGAAGAGATCGTTATTAAGTCAATGGGTGATTATTTGCAAAATATCCCAGGCATCGCTGGAGCTACTATAAGAGGCGATGGCCGCGTAACTCTTATCATAGACGTTGGTGCTATGATGGAGATGGCAAAGGATATTAAGGTAAATATTAGAGCCGAGATGGAAGATAGTGCTAAAGCAAAAGAGAAACCAAGCGATTACAAGGTTCTAATCGTTGATGACTCTAAGATGGATAGAACCATTATGCAAAAATCGCTCGAGCCAATCGGCGTCACAATAATAGAAGCAACTAACGGAGTAGAAGCACTCAATATAATTAAATCAGGTGAGCATGCATTTGATGCGGTGCTCATTGATATTGAGATGCCAAGGATGGACGGATATACTCTAGCTGGTGAAATTCGCAAATACTCTAAGTATCGCACTTTACCGCTAATAGCAGTAACATCAAGAACGTCTAAAACTGATAGATTGCGCGGAGTAGAGGTTGGTATGACAGAATATATCACAAAACCATATTCGTCAGAATACCTTGAAAACGTTGTTAGAAAAAATATTAAATTAGGTTAGGGGTTAGGCGATGAATGATAAACTAAACCAAGTTTTAAGCAAACAAAAACAACAAATTGACGAGCCTGAGATAAAAAACAACGAAGATATAGTCCAACTTGTAGGCTTCGTTGTTGGCGAAGAAGAGTATGCGATACCTATTTTAAATATCCAAGAGATAATCAAACCTATCGAATACACCCGTGTTCCTAGCGTGCCCGACTATGTTCTTGGTGTCTTTAACCTACGTGGAAACGTTATCCCTCTTATTGATTTGCGAAAACGTTTTTCACTAAATGTTACAAAACAAAGCTCAAATACAAGATATATCGTCATGAAAGATGAGGATAATATCGCAGGCTTCGTGATAGACCGCTTGACGGAGGCTATCAGAATAGACCGCAACAGGATCGATCCGCCGCCAGAGACTTTGGTAAAAGACAAAGGCATGATCTATGGTATCGGCAAACGCGATCAAAACATCCTTACGATTTTAAAGGTTGAGAGCCTTTTAAAGCGTGATTTTTAGGGCATAGCTTGATAAAACTTTGTGCTTTTGACTTTGACTCTACGATAATGGACGGCGAGACGATTGATATCCTCGCCGCCGCTAATAACGCCAGTGATGAGGTGGCTAGCATAACTAAGCGTTCGATGAACGGCGAACTTGATTTTTTTGAAAGTCTTACAGCAAGAGTAAAATTTTTAAAAGGAATGCCACTCTCAAAGGCAGATGAAATTTGTAAAAATTTACCTATCATGCCAGGAGCTAGCGAGCTTATAGACGCTCTAAAGCAAAAAGGTATAAAAGTCGTGGTTTTTAGTGGTGGTTTTCACATCGCAACTGATAAGATGCAAGAAAAGCTTAAATTTGACGCAAATTTTGCAAATATTTTGCACCATAAAGATGGAATTTTAACAGGTGAAGTTGGCGGAGAGATGATGTTTGGTAGCTCAAAAGGTGAGATGATAGATCGCTTAAAAGGGCTATTAAATTTAGATAAAAGTGAGATCATGTGCGTTGGCGATGGCGCTAATGACGTATCTATGTTTAGAAAATGTGATCTAAAAATTGCCTTTTGTGCGAAAGAAATTTTAAAAAAAGAAGCGACGCATTGCGTGGATGTCAAGGATCTGCGTGAAATTTTAAATTTTATAAGGTGAAAAAATGTATGACAATGAAGCTAAATTTTCTCTTTGGTGTGACTTTATAGAGAGAGATTTTTTACAAAACGAATTCAACTCTTTATTAGAAAAAGGCGTTATAAACGGATCTACAAGCAACCCAGCTATCTTTAAAACAGCTTTTGCATCACCTGCTTACAAACAGATCATACAAAACAGCAACAAGCGTCACCCAAAAGATCTTTATGAAATTTTAGCGACCCAAGATATCAAGATCGCCGCATGTAAAATGCTAAAAAACTACGCAAATGGCGACGATGGCTTTGTTAGTATCGAGGTTGATCCAAATTTAAGTGGCGAAACAGCTGCGACGATAGAAGAGGGCATCAGGCTTCACAACCTTATCTCAATGCCAAATGTCATGATAAAAATTCCAGCTACAAAAGAGGGTTATGAAGCGATGAGTGCGCTTATGGCAAGAGGCATCAGCGTAAATGCGACGCTCATTTTTTCGCCAGATCAGGCTAAAAACTGCCTAGAGGCCTTTAAAGAGGGTAGCAAAGCTTATGCAAGCCGCTTTGTGGATACGACGATGCCAAAAGGTGTGATCAGCGTTTTTGTTAGTAGATTTGATAGAAAGCTTGATGAGACGATGGCTGCAAAGAGCTTGCCAACTGGGCAGATCGGCATAATGAACGCTGCAAATATCTATCATATCATTGAGGACTTTGGCTTAGAAAACGTAAGGACACTTTTTGCAAGCACTGGCGTAAAAGGCGGTGGCTTAAGAAGGGATTATTACGTTAGGGAGCTAATGTATAAAAACTCTATAAACACAGCTCCGATAGATACGATAAAAGAATTTATAAAAGAAAAAGCTGAGGCAAAAAATGCCCCTAGCAAAGAGAATATCTCAAGCTTTTTTCACATCATAAAAAATAATGAGATCGATATAAATGCTACTTATAAAGAGCTTTTAAATGATGGCTTAAAGCAGTTTGTTACAGCATTTGACGACATTATGAAATCACTTTAATGACCAAACAAGACCTAGACTCATATCTGTGCTCTTTAGTGGATAAAGGCGGCAGCGACCTTCATCTAAAGTCTGCAAGCCTTGTTTATGGTAGATTTAATGGTGAGATCATGCCACTTAGCGAAGAAAATTTAGACCCAAGTGACGCAGTAGCTATCGCAAATGAACTTTTGGGGGCTAAATTTGATGAGTTTATGGATAAAAAAGATATAGATTTTTCGTATAAACTAAATGATGAGTACTGCTTTCGTGTAAATATGTTTTTGCAGATAAATGGAATTTCTGCTGTCTTTCGTGTCACTCCAACGAAAATTCCAACCATAAAAGAGCTAAATTTACCAAGCGTGATAGAAAAAATTTGCACAGAGACCACTCGTGGCATCATCCTAGTGACTGGCCCAACCGGAAGCGGCAAGACGACAACGCTTGCAAGCATGATAAATTTCATAAACCAGACAAAAAGATCACACATCGTGACTATCGAAGATCCGATCGAATACGTATTTAACGACGATAAAAGCATAATCAATCAGCGCTCTATCGGGGCAGATGCGCTAAATTTCTCAGATGCGTTAAGGGCTTCGCTTAGAGAAGATCCTGACATCATTTTGGTTGGTGAGATGAGAGATCTTGAGACTATTGAGACTGCTATTAGAGCTGCTGAGACTGGCCACTTGGTGCTTTCGACACTTCACACGCTTGATGCAAAAGAGAGCGTAAATAGAATAGTAAATAGCTTCCCGCAAGGCGAGCGAGATAAGGTCAGCCTTATGTTCTCTTCAGTGCTTGCTTGCGTCATCTCACAAAGGCTGGTTAAGACGCTTTTTGGCACTAGACGCCCAGCAGTCGAGATCATGAGAAAAAACACCCGCATAAAAGAGCTCATATCTGAAGAGAAATTTGACGAGATCGATCTTGCCATAGCTGAGTCAAAAAATACTTACGGCATGCAAACTTTTGATCAGCACCTGTTTGAGCTTTATGAAAATAAGATAATTAGTGCCGAAGTGGCGCTTGACAATGCTAGCAACAGGGGCGATTTGCAGCTTAAGATAAAAAGCTCAAATGTGGCAGGTTTTAGCTTTGAAAATGGTGTAAATTTTGGCAAACCTCAAAGCAAACAAGATCAACCTGAAGTGATCGCACTTAAAGAAATTTAATAAGCTTTATGTGAAATTTATAAAGCATTAGATAAAATCAGCACCTATTTTTTATGAAAGGAAAACGATGTTAGAAGGAATCGTTAGAGAGAGTATCGGTAAGAAGTCTGCGAAGGCTTTGAGAAGAGATGGTTATCTAATCGCCAACATTTATGGCAAGGGATTAGAGAATGTTGCAGCTGCTTTTAAAGTAAATGACTTTATAAAAGAGGCGCGCAAAAAAGAGAGCCTTGCTTTTGATGTAAAAGTAGGCGGAAAAGTTTATAATGTCGTTATTGTTGATTACCAAAGAGATGTTGTTACAAGCGATCTTAAACACGTAGATCTAAAAGTAGCACTTCCAGGCGTTTTATCAAAATATATGATCCCAGTTAAGCCAGTTGGAACACCTATTGGTCTTAAAAATAAGGGTGTTTTGATCCAGTCAAAAAGACGTCTTTGCGTAAAATGCACGGCTGAAAATTTACCAAATTCATTTGACGTTGATGTAAGCAAACTTGACATTGATGATACGATTTTGGTTCGTGATATCACAGCTCCTAAAGGCGTTACTATCATTGACGCTGACCGTGTTGCGGTACTTGGAGTTATTAAAGCTAAATAAAAAGGGCTTTTGTGACACTAATAGCGGGGCTGGGAAATCCTGGCCCCAAATACGAAAACACTAGACACAACATAGGCTTTATGCTTATAGACCTCCTAAAAGACTCAAATTTCAAAGATGTTAGCTCAGCCAAATTTCAAGGCGAAGTTTTTAAATTTAACGACATTATCTTGCTAAAACCAACGACCTTTATGAACCTCTCAGGTCAAAGCGTAAAAGCGGTAAAAGACTTTTATAAACCAGATAGGATAATCGTCATCCACGACGATCTTGATCTTAGTTTTGGCGCGGTTAAATTTAAAAAAGGCGGCAGTAGCGGCGGACATAACGGCATAAAATCGATCGACGGACTAATCGGCAACGACTACGAAAGGGTGCGTGTTGGTATCGGACATGAGGGCGATGCTAAAAATTTTGTCCTTGGCGAGTTTAGCAACGAGGAGAAAAAGGCTTTAGATGAAATTTTAGCCTATACAAAAAATGCAGTTTGCGAGCTACTAAAGAGTGATATCAATGAAATTTCACAAAAATTTACGGTAAAAAAAGGTCTTATCAAATGAAACTATACGCCAGATACGTTGGCTGGGTCTATATAAAATCTTTTCTTATCGTATTTTTAGCGCTTGAGCTATTTTATGTTGGCATTGATCTGCTTACAAATTTAAAAGATCTACCGCCATCTGCGAATCTTCAGTTGCTCTACGTTGGCCTTACTGCGCTAAGTGCCATTAGCTACGTTTTGCCACTTTCGCTCATTTTTGCGCTAATAATTTTGCATGTAAATATGGTTCGTTCAAACGAGCTAATCAGCTTTTATGCTCTTGGTATCAGCAAAAACAAGCTCATTTTGCCGCCATTTCTCATCGCATTTTTTGTGACGATTTTTTACGTCGGGCTAAATTTTACGCCGTTTGCTTATGCGCATGATTATCAAAAAAGTATCGCAAAAAACACTGCTTTTTCAAAAAGCACAAACGACTCATTTTTGAAATTTGAAGGCAAATTTATCTACATAAAAGAGCTAAACTCAGCCAAACAAAGGGCAAATGACGTGAGAATTTTTGACATTAATGGCACTGACTTGCTCTCAACAACCTTTGCCGATCACGCTAAATTTAAAGACAATGAGTGGGTTTTAGAGGATGTAAATCAGACCTTTTTGCCTCAAAGCTTAGAGCTTGGCGAAAATGGCTTTAATAAGGTAAAAAGCGAAAATTTAGATGCATTAAGAGGCTTTAAGCCAAAGAGCATCGAGAGTGCTGCAAGCGTTGAAAACTCGAAGTTTAACATACCTGATGCGATAAATTTTATAAAGACATTTAAAAACGAAGGCATAGGGCTAGACAGCGCAAGAACGGCATTTTACAATCTTGCTATCACACCATTTTTTGCGCCATTTTTATTGCTTATTTTTTACTATCATTTGCCAGTAACTGGTAGGTTTTTTAACCTAGCACTCTCAACATTTATCTTTGTTGTGATAACTCTCGTAGTTTGGGGACTTCTCTTTATCTTAACCAAATTTGCTCAAACCTCAGTCATCTTGCCAGAGATCGGCATGGTGCTCCCTGTTATTTTGCTTTTTGCATACGCCATTTATCTCATAAAATCGCATCGTTAAGCCAAATTTTGGCAACTTTTTTGTAAAATCAAGCCATTTTAAAAAAGGCTATTTTATGGATTTTAAAGAGCTTGCAAGCAAATACAAAACCCCACTTTACGTTTATGATTTTAACTACATTAAAGAGCGCTATGAAGCGCTAAAAAACGCATTTTACGCTAGAAAATCTCTGGTTTGCTACGCTGTAAAGGCAAACTCAAATTTAAGCGTTTTAAAATTTCTGGCTGATCTTGGAGCAGGATTTGACTGCGTGAGCATCGGCGAGGTCAAAAGAGCGCTGTTAGCAGGAGCTAAGAGATATCAGATCATCTTTAGTGGCGTTGGCAAGAGCGACGAAGAGCTAAAAGAGGCTTTAGAAAATGAAATTTTGCTTATAAATGTTGAGAGTTTTGCCGAGCTTTTAAGGCTTGAAAACATCGCAAAAGAGCTAAATTTAAAGGCTAGGATCAGCATCAGGGTAAATCCTGGCGTTGATGCAAAAACGCACCCATATATCTCGACAGGACTAAATGAAAACAAATTTGGCGTTGATGCAGAGACAGCTAAAAAGATGTATATCCATGCTAAAAATTCAGAGTTTCTTGAGCCAACTGGCATACACTTTCACATCGGCTCGCAGCTAACTTCACTAAGCCCGATAATAGACGCTGCAAAGATCGTTAGCGAGCTTTTAAGAGAGCTAAAAGCGCTTGAGATCGACATCAAATTCTTTGACGTTGGCGGCGGACTTGGCATCATCTATAACGACGAAAAAGAGATAAATTTATATGACTACGCACAAGGAATTTTAGGTGCACTAAAGGGTCAAGACGTGACTATCGTTTGTGAGCCAGGACGCTTCATCGTGGGTAATGCTGGCTACTTTGTCGCAAGCGTTTTATATGAGAAATTTAACGGCAAAAAGAGATTTATCATCACTGATGGCGCGATGAATGATCTTATAAGACCAAGTCTCTATGGCGCGCATCACAAAATTTTTGCTTACGGCAAGGATGAAAATTTAGGCACTTGCGACGTGGTTGGTCCAGTCTGCGAAAGTGGCGACTTTTTAGCAAAAGATATAGAGCTGCCAGAGTGTAAGAGTGGCGATATCATCGTGGTTAAAGGAGCTGGGGCTTATGGTTTTAGCATGAGTTCAAACTACAACACAAGAAACAGAGCCGCTGAAGTTTGCGTGCTTGATGGCAAAGATAGGCTGATAAGAAGACGCGAGTGCTTTGAGGACGTCGTGGCACCTGAGATTGAGTTTTTGGAGAGCGCTGATGCAAGAGCTAAATGAGCTTAGAAAAGAGATCGATAGTATCGATGATCTCATTTTAAATAAACTAAACGAGAGGATGAAGCTTGTTGAGCAGATCGGCAAGCTAAAGCAAACGAGTGGGACGCCTATATATCGCCCTGAGCGTGAGCGAGCTATCATAAACCGCCTAACAAGCCTTAGCAAAGAAAAAGCCTTAAATAAGGCTGCGATCGAGGCTATTTATCTTGAAATTTTTGCTGTTAGTAGAAATTTAGAGATGCCTCAAAAGATCGTCTATCTAGGACCTGAGGGCACTTATACACATCAAGCGGCGCAGAGTAGATTTGGCGCGATGAGTGCCTATCTGCCACTTGCTACGATCGAGGCAGTTTTTACAAAGCTAGCTCAAAAAGAGGCAAAATATGGCGTTGTGCCTATCGAAAACAACACTGAAGGCGCTGTTGGAGCTACGCTTGATTGTTTGAGTAAATTTGATGATATAAAGATAGTAGCAGAGCTCTACGTAGATATCCACCACAGCTTTGTTAGCATAAATGAAAATTTAAAAGAGATAAAGCGAATTTACTCGCATCCGCAAGGCTACAACCAGTGCCGTAAATTTTTAGAAGATCACCTGCTAAATGAGGTCGAATTTATCCCAGCCAAATCAACCGCCGCAGCCGCATATATGGCATCTATGGATATAGAATCAGCCGCTATTTGCTCAAAAATCGCAGCTAAAATTTACAACGTGCCGATCGTTTATGAAACGATCGAAGATAATATGGCAAATAGAACGAGATTTCTCATTCTTAGCGATTTTAAAAACGCCAAGGTTGAAAACTCAAAAACTTCGGTACTAGCAAAGACCGATCACCGCCCAGGACGCCTTGCTGATCTGCTTTCTATCTTTAAAAATGAAAATATCAATATCACAAAACTTGAGTCACGTCCTATAAAGCAGCGCGAATTTAAGTCAATTTTCTACCTTGACTTTGAGGGGCATATCGACGATGAGAAGGTGCAAAACGCCTTTGAACTCGCAAAAGAGAGCGGCGCTGAGATAACGTGGCTTGGAAGCTATTTAAACGGAGATGAGTGATGAAATTTAATGACTTTTTAGATGATCTAGTAAATTACGAGGCTGGAAAGCCAATCGAGCTTGTAGTTAGGGAGTTTGGCATCGAGGCAAAAGATGTGATAAAGCTAGCGAGCAATGAAAACCCTTTTGGCACTAGCAAACGCGTAGAAGAGGCGCTAAAAGAGGTCGCTAAAAACGCACATCTCTATCCAGACGATAGCTACTTTGAGCTAAAAGAGGGGCTGGCTAAGAAATTTGGCATAACTAGCAAAAATTTAATCATCGGCTCTGGAAGTGACCAGATCATAGAGTTTGCACTTCACGCAAAGGCAAACAAGCAAAGTGGTGTTTTGATGGCTGGCGTGACATTTGCGATGTATGAAATTTATGCAAAACAAACTGGGGCTAAAATTTACCGCACAAAGAGCGTGGAGCATAATTTGAGCGAGTTTTTAGAAATTTATAATGCGCACAAAGATGAAATTTCTGTCATATTTCTTTGCCTGCCAAACAATCCTTTGGGCGAGTGCATCGATGCCGATGAGGTCTATAAATTTATAAAAAACATTGATGAAAACACGCTTGTGGTGCTTGACTGCGCTTACAACGAATTTGCTAAATTTAAAGATGGCAAAAAAGAGATAAAGCCAAGCGAGGTGGTGAAATTTAAAAACGCCATCTATCTTGGCACTTTCTCAAAAGCCTACGCACTTGGCGGCATGCGCGTGGGATACGGCGTGGCAAATGAAGAGATCATAGGCGCTCTTTCAAAACTAAGAGCTCCGTTTAACATCACAACTCCAAGCCTAAGAGCAGCGATAGTAGCGCTTGGAGATGATGAATTTGTGCAAAAAACTATGCAAAACAACTTCGAGCAGATGAAGAGATATGAGGAGTTTGCAAAGCAAAATGGCATCGAGTTTATCCCAAGCTACACAAATTTCATCACATTTAAATTTAACGAGCCAAAATCAAGCCAGATATGCGAAAAGATGCTAAAAAAAGGTATAATTTTACGAGATTTAAAAAGCTATGCCTTAAATGCGGTGAGAATCACCATCGGTCAGGCATGGCAAAACGATAGAGTTTTTGAAGAGTTAGAGCAAATTTTAAAGTAGGGATATGGATTTTAAGGCATTACTTCATCAAATAAGTCAAATTTATCAAAAGCTTTCACTAAAACAAAAGATCGTAGCAGGTAGCTCGATCGTTTTAGTTGTGGCTTTTTTGGTATTTTTAACGCTTTATAAAAGCAAAAGTGATAGCTTTGCAGGATATAGCGTCCTTTTTGAAAACATCAGCCCAAGCGACTCAGCCTTAATAGTCGATCAGCTAAACAAAGATGGCATCAAGTATAAACTAGCAAATGAAGGCACCATTCTTGTGCCAACGAGTGATGTATATAAAGAGCGTATCGCTGTTGCGACGCTTGGCATACCAAAAGAGAGCAAGATCGGTTTTGAAATTTTTGACAAGCAAGAATTTGGAGCTACTGATGCTGAGCAGAGAGTTAAATTTCAAAGAGCGCTTGAGGGCGAGCTAGCTAGAACGATCGAGAGTCTCTCATCTATTCAAAAAGCAACCGTAAGAATAGCCATACCAAAAGAGAGCGTCTTTACTGAAAGACAAGCACTTCCGACTGCTTCTATCGTCGTTGAGCTAAAGCCAGGAGTTAGTCTAAATGCGAAGCAAATTTTTGGCATTAAAAACCTAGTCGCTGCCTCTGTTACAAATTTAAGCACAGAAAATGTCAAGATCGTCAATCAAGACGGCGTCGCACTTGGCGATGAAGACGGTGAGTTTGATAGTGATGCCATAGCTCAGCAGATCCGTTATAAGCGCGAGTTTGAAAATAATTATGAGCAAAAGATCGTAAATGTCCTAGCTCCTATCGTAGGCGGTGCGGATAAGGTCGTAGCAAAGGTAAATATCGACTTTGACTTTGACAAAAAAGATACAAAAAGCGAGGTTTATGACCCAAATAACGTCGTAAGAAGCGAGAGCAACATCGAAGAAAAGCGTCAAGGCTCAGCTCCAAATGAAGTGGGCGGCGTCCCAGGTGCGGTTAGTAACATAGGTCCTGTTCAAGGACTAGATGATAGCACTTTAAAAGAGCAGTACAATAAAAGCTCACAGCAGACAAACTACGAAATTTCAAAGAAAGTGACAAATGTCAAAGGGCAGTTTGCTAGCATAAACAGAGTAAGCGCAGCTGTCGTTATAGACGGACTTTATCAAAGCAAAAAGGATAAAGACGGCAAACCAACTGGTGAGCTTGAATTTGCCCCGCTTACTAAAGAGCAAAGAGAATCAATCACAAATTTAATCAAGCAATCAATCGGCTACAACCAAAATAGAGGCGACGAGGTAAGCTTGGATAACTTCGAGTTTAAAACTGGTAAAGATGTCAGTACTGGCGAGAAGATGGACGGCTTTATGAACAACTACGTGATGCCTTTCTTGCCGCTACTTAAATACATTTTTGCAGCACTGCTACTTTATATCTTCTACAAAAAAGTTATCGTGCCATTTATGCAAAAGATGCTTGAAGAGACTAAAGAAGAAGAGGAGCAAGCCCAGGACGATCTTGAAGAGATCGAGATGGATGCAGAAGATACGCTCGAGAAATTTAAAGCCGCTCGCAAGAAGGTCGAGGAGCAGCTTGGTCTTAGTGGTGAATTTAACGAAGACGAGCTAAAATACGATGTCCTTCTTGAAAAGATGAAGATAGTAGTCACCGAGCGAAGTGAGGAAATTTCAAATTTACTCCAAGATATGGTTAAAAATGATAGTGACTTTAACATGCGTAAGGAAATTTGATGTCTATAAAACTAACCGATAAGCAAAAGATGATATATGACGATCTTTCAATGCCTGAAAAGATCGCTATCTTACTAATACAGCTTGGTGAAGAGGCGACAGCTCTTATATTTTCGCACATGGATGTTGACGTCATCACCGAAATTTCAGGCTACATAGCAACTGCGAAAAATATAGACAAACAAGTCGCAGGCGCTATTTTAGAAGAATTTTACGCTCTAATGCAGTCAAACCAATATATGAGAAGTGGCGGCTTAGAGTATGCAAAAGAAATTTTATACCGCACATTTGGTCCAGAAGCTGCTCAGAAAATTTTAGACAAGCTTGCTAAAAGCATGGAAAACTCAAAGAGCTTTGGCTATCTTGATAAGATAAAGCCACAGCAACTCGCAGACTTCATCGTCAAAGAGCACCCTCAAACTATCGCGCTAATTCTTGCCCACATGGACTCAACAAGTGCCGCCGAGACGCTAAGCTTTTTCTCAGATGAGCTAAGAAGCGAGGTCGTGATCAGGATGGCAAACCTTGGCGAGATCAGTCCATCAGTGATCAAGCGTGTCTCAACCGTGCTTGAGGGCAAACTTGAAAGCCTCACATCTTACAAGGTCGAGGTTGGTGGTCCAAGAGCTGTGGCAGAAGTGCTTAACAGACTTGGCCAAAAAGCTAGCAAAAGCACGATCGAGCGCATCGAGCAAAGCGACGATAAGCTTGCTACAACGATCAAAGAGCTTATGTTTACATTTGAAGATATTATCAACCTTAACGCAACTGCGATTAGAGAAATTCTCAAAAATGTCGATAAAAAAGACCTTATGGTTGCATTTAAGGGTTCAAGCGATGGCATTAAAGATAAATTTTTATCAAATATGTCTCAGCGTGCAGCCGAAGCCTTCAAGGAGGAGATGCAATACCTTGGCGCTGTTCGTGTAAAAGATGTTGAAGAGGCGCAAAGACGCATCGTTGAGGTCGTCCAAGGTCTAGCTGATCAAGGTGTCTTCCAAGTTGGCGAAGCAGATGAGATGATAGAATGAAAAGTAGCGTAATAACAAGTGAGACCTCGCCGGCTCACTTTATAGAAAATTATAGATTTAAGGTGCTTGGGAGCAATGAAAGAGCCCAAGATAGCGCACCTGTTTTGATAGAAGAGAACAACCTTAGTGAAGAGCTAAATGAGCAAAATTTAGAGCAAGGTGGTGAAAATTTCGCACCTCAGATGTCACACCCAGTGCAACCAAATATGCAAAATCACTTTGCGCCTCAGCCTCAAAATAGCCAAGCGCACCAGCCTGGATTTGACTCGAGTTTTGTCGAGGAGCTACTTAAAAAGACAGATGAGCTAAGCAGTAACATCATCAAACTTCAAATGCAAATAGAAAATCAAGAGAGCGAATTTGCAAAGCGACTTGAAGCTGAGATCGCCCGCGCAAAAGAGGATGGCAAAAACGAAGGCATCGCTCAAACAAACGCTGCAAACGAGGCAAAGATAAAAGAGCTTGAGGCTAAATTTAGCGCTTCAGCTGCAAAGCTAGATGAGCAGTACGTTAAATTTGATGAGTTTTTGAAAAAGAGCGAGGAAGAGCTTGGGCAAACTGCGATAAAGATCGCCAAAGAGGTGATAGAAAAAGAGGTTTCAAGCGCATCTAGCCAGATCGCTCATCACCTAGCAAATTCGCTTATAAAAGAGCTAAGCGACGTAAAAAACATAGAAATTCGCGTAAATCCAGAAGATAGTGACTATCTAAAAGAGCAATTTAGTAAAAACGAACGCGTAAAAGTAAGTGCTGATGATGCCATAAGCAAGGGCGGCGTGGTGATAATAAGCGAGGGCGGAAACATCGATGCGACGATGCAAACAAGGCTTGAGAAGCTAAAAATGCTGGTAAATAATGAATAAAGACGTTAAAAGCCTAAATGTCGATGAGCTAAACGCACTTTGCCACGACATCAGAGATAAAATTTTATCCACCGTTAGTAAAAATGGCGGCCATCTTAGCTCAAACATCGGTGCAGTCGAGATCATCGTTGTGATGCATAAAATTTTTGACGTTACAAAAGATCCATTTATCTTTGATGTGAGCCACCAAAGCTACGCGCATAAGCTGCTAACTGGGCGCTGGGAGAGCTTTGATACGCTTAGGAAATTTAACGGTATCAGCGGCTACACAAAGCCAAGCGAGAGTAAATTTGACTACTTTGTGGCAGGCCATAGCTCAACGTCCATTTCACTAGCAGTTGGCGCTGCAAAGGCGATCAAACTAAAAAATGAAGAGCGCTTGCCAGTAGCTGTCATAGGCGACGGCTCGCTAAGTGGCGGCATGGCGTACGAGGCACTAAATGAGCTGGGGGACAGAAAATATCCTTGCGTCATCATCCTAAATGACAACGAAATGAGCATAAGCAAGCCAATAGGCGCGCTTAGCAAGTATCTAAGCCAGATGATGGCAGGGCAGTTTTATCAAAAATTTAAAGGCAGGGTTGAGCGCTTTTTAAGCTATATGCCAGACTCTGCAGCCTACATGGCTAGACGCATGGAGGAGGGCATCAGGCTTATCACTCCTGGCATGTTTTTTGAAGAACTTGGACTTGAGTACATAGGCCCAGTCGATGGACACGACCTTTCAGCGCTTCTTAGCACATTTGAAACCGCTAAAAATATGAAAAAACCAGTCATCGTGCACGTGCAGACGCTAAAGGGCAAAGGGTATGAATTTGCCGAGGGTTACTATGAAAATTGGCACGGAGTTGGGCCGTTTGATCTAAAAAGTGGCGAATTTATCAAAAGGCAGTCAAACAAGTCAGCCACGGCGATCTTTAGCGAGCAGCTTTTAAAGATGGCAAGAGAGCACAGCGACATCGTTGGCGTAACGGCTGCGATGCCAACAGGCACTGGCATGGACGCGCTCATACATGAGTTTCCAGACCGCTTTTGGGACGTGGCGATAGCCGAGCAGCACGCAGTTACCTCGATGTCAGCCATGGCAAAAGAGGGCTTTAAGCCATTTGTCGCGATATACTCGACCTTTATGCAAAGAGCCTATGATCAGGTCATTCACGACGCTTCTATCTTAAATTTAAACATCACATTTGCGATGGATAGGGCGGGCATCGTGGGCGAGGACGGCGAAACGCATCAGGGCGCTTTTGATATCAGCTTTTTAAACGCTGTGCCAAACATGGTTCTTTTTGCTCCAAGGTGCGAAGAGAGCATGAAAAATGTTATGGAATTTGCCTACTCTTACAAGGGTGTTAGCGCGTTTAGATATCCGCGTGGGGCATTTATCTTAAGGGACGAGTTTAAGGCTAAACCGTTAGAGTTTGGCAAGGGTGAAATTTTAGCCGATGCAAAGAGCGAGACCGCATTTTTAGGCTATGGCAACGGCGTTGGTAGGGCAAATTTGGTTAGAAATTTACTAGCTGGCAAGCTTGAAGCGATCTTAGTCGATCTAGTCTTTGTAAAGCCGCTTGATAGAGAGCTTTTATATGAGCTGGCAAAACGCACTAAAAAGTGGTATATCTTTAGTGATAGCGCTAAAAAAGGCGGTGTTGGCGAGATCGTAAGTGCCTTTTTACAAGAAAATGGCATATCAAATGTAAGCGTTGTTAGTTTTGAGTATGATGATAAATTTATCCAGCATGGCTCGACAGCTGAGGTCGAAAAGAGCCTTGGCATAAGCGCTGAGCAAATTACCCAAAAATTACTAGAGAATAATTAATATCATTTAATAAAGAAACGTTTAATATTACTTTTGCTAGCATAAAGCAAAAATTTGTATAGGGGAAAATTATGCAATATGTATCGTTGCTAAAACAGTCTGGGCTTAAAGTAACGCCGCAGCGTCTTAGCGTTTTGAGAATTCTTGATCGTCACACACATCCAACGATCGATGAGCTTTATGATGAAATTTTGAAAGAAAATCCATCAGTTTCGCTAGCAACTGTTTATAAAAACCTAAACACTCTAAAAGACGAGGGTCTAGTGGTTGAAGTAAATATCGTCAATCAAAAGGCGAGATACGACATTTACGAGCATCCGCACATCCACGTGGTTTGCGAAAACTGCGGTAGCGTCGAGGATATGAGTTATGATGACTCAGAGCTTGGTAAATACCAAGAAGCGCTTGAAAAAAAGATCGGTAACATCATCGAGCGCCTAAATATCGTTGCTAGCGTAAAAAGCTGTAAACACTGCCGATAAGGCAAAATTTATGTTGCATTATGCAACATAAATTTTTATTTTTCTTCATAAAATACTTCAAACAAGCCTAAAATTAGCATTTTTCTCATTATTTTAAGCACTAACTTGCTAAAATAAACAAAAAATTTCGGAGAAAAATGTGGGTTTGGAGATAGAGCGTAAATTTTTACTCAAAAATTCTCAAATTCTAGATTTTTTAAAAGATGCTGGAGTAGTTTTTAAGCACCTTGAAATTTCTCAGTTTTATACCAAGATCACGCAAAATGAAGAGATCCGCTTCAGAAGTGAAGATGGTAAATTTATAAAAACGATCAAGATCGGCAAAGATCTTATAAGAGAGGAAAACGAGGAATTTTGCGAAAAGGCGGAGTTTAAAAAGGCTCTAAAAAACCGCATCGGCCACGTCATCACAAAAGATAGATATATCTTTAGGCTAAACAACAACCCCTGCAACATCGATGTTTTTAAAGACGGCTTAAACGGCCTTTGCACGTTTGAGATAGAATTTAGTGATGAAAATGAGGCTGTTTATTTTAAGTTGCCACCATTTTTGGAGCAGTTTTGCCAAGCTGATGTCACCTGTGATAAAAGATATAAAAACAAATTTCTAGCCATCCACGCAAACGAAAATGAACAAATCGACTACAAAAGAGCCTACTTAGTCTTTAAAAACAAAGAAATTTCGCCAAATTTTACTGCGAATTTAAAAAGTGGCGAGGCACTTAGGGCTTTATTTTTAAGCATATATAAAGAGATAAAGAGGCTAAAGAGCGAATATCTGCAAGATCACGACGAGGAAATTTTACACAACTTGCGAGTAAATTTAAGAAAAGTTAGGTCGCTACTTAAAATTTTTAACGGCGTTTTTGATGAGAAAGTGACGCTCTTTTTTGGAGAGAATTTTAAAATTTTGGCAAATTCAACCAACAAAAAGCGAGACCTTGACATTTTTCTAGGCTTTTTAAGCGAGCAAAAGCACGCAAATGAGCTAATTTACTTTGTGCAAAAGGCTCTAAATTTAGAGTATGAAAACGTTAAAAGCTATCTAAGTGACGAGGAAAACTACTCATTTTTAAAAGAGTGGGAGATATTTTTAAACGAGGGCGAGTTTTACAGGTCAAAGCTCTTTGACGTGAGCCTTTCGCGCCTTGGCTCGTTTAAGCTAAGAACGCTTATGGTATTAGCTCAAAAAAGGCTAAAAAGCCTAGATCAAGACTGCCCAAATGATAGCTTTCATAAGATCAGGATCGAGCTTAAAAAGGTGAGATATGCTTACGAGTTTTTGAGTGAGATATTTTATTTTGACGGGCTTAAAAAGTATGAAGAGCGCACAAAAGATATGCAAGAGATCTTTGGCGCACTTCAAGACTATGACGTTTGGCTTGGCATCTTAGAGCGCTTGCCAGAGGTTGCCGGCAAAGAAAAACTTGAGAGTAAAATCTACAAACAAATTTACAAAACTAGAGAAGAGATACTAAAAAAACGGCTTAAATTTATAAAAGCAACTCGCAAAATCTCGCGAAATTTAAAAATTTACTACATATAAAGGTCTAAAATTTATGCAAAAACAAGAAAAAATAGTTGATATGTTTAACCAGATCGCTCCGACTTACGACGTCGCAAACAGGGTGCTAAGTCTTGGCGTGGATGTGAGCTGGAGAAAATTTGCCTGCAGGTATATGCTAGAAATTTTTAAAAATAAAAGCATAAATATCGTGGATGTGGCTTGCGGCACTGGCGATATGATGGGGCTTTGGAGTGAAATTTCAAAAGAATTTGGTGTAGAGATGAAAAGCCTAACTGGCATCGATCCATCAAGTGGCATGCTAAAAGAGGCGAGAGCGAAATTTCCAAATTTTAAATTTATAGAGGCCTACGCTGATAATACAACGCTTGCAAGCGGTGAGGCTCAAATTTTAAGCATAAGCTACGGCATAAGAAACGTGGTCGAGCGAAAGGCTGCGCTTAGGGAGTTTAACAGGGTCTTGGCTGATGGCGGATACGTCGTCGTGCTCGAATTTACCAAACGCCAGAAAAAGGGCTTTATAACTGCGCTAAGAGATTTTTATCTAAGTAAAATTTTGCCAAGTATCGGCGGCTTTATCTCAAAAAACAAAGAGGCATACGAGTATCTGCCAAGCTCGATCGAAAATTTCTTAGACGCAAAGAGCTTTTGCGACGAGCTAGTTGAAGCTGGCTTTGAGATAGAGCTTTGTAAGGGCTTTAGCATGGACATCTCGACGCTATTTATCGCTAAAAAGGTCAAAGAGATCAATGCTTAGCGTATCTGAGCTAAACGAAAAAGCAAAGGCGCTGCTTGAAGCGACACTTGACTACGTCGAGGTAAGTGGTGAAATTTCACGCTTTACAAAGCATGCTTCTGGGCACTGGTACTTCACGCTAAAGGACGAAAAGTCAAGCATCTCAGCTGTGATGTACCGCATGAATAACCAAAAGGTAAAATTCTTGCCAAAAGAGGGCTTGAAGGTCAAAATTTATGGCAAAGTGACCATTTATTCGCCAAGTGGGTCGTATCAGCTGGTGGCTAGTGCTATGCTGCCTGATGGCGAGGGCGAGCTTGAGCTTGCGTTTAGACAGCTTAAAGAAAAGCTCGAAAACGAGGGACTTTTTGACATCGGCGCAAAAAAAGAGATACCAAATTTACCTAAAAAAATAGCCCTTGTCACAAGCGCCACTTCAGCCGCACTTCAGGATATGCTAAAAGTAGTCACAAGCCGCTGGAGGCTAAGTGAAATTTATATATTTGACGCACTAACTCAGGGCGAAAGTGCCCCAAGCTCACTTATAAAAGCCTTGCGAAGGGCCGATAAATACGGCGTTGATGTGATCGTTTTGGCTCGCGGAGGCGGCAGCAAAGAAGACCTTTGGTGCTTTAACGACGAGGGTTTGGCACGTGAAATTTACGCTACAAAAACGCCAGTCATAAGCGCTATCGGACATGAGATAGACTATGTCATAAGCGACTTTGTAGCAGACCGCAGGTCGCTTACGCCAAGTGCAGCCATGCTTGATCTTTTGCCTGATGAAGAGGCGTTTTTCCAGTATCTTGACAGGCTTAGCGACGATCTTGATAGCGCTTTAAATTTAAAGATCACAAAGAAGCAAAATTTATTAAATTTACTACTTTCTAAATTTTCATCAAATGCTCTAAAAGCTAGGATCGAGCTAAAATTTAGTGAGGTGGCAAACAAGCAAAATGCCCTAACAAACGCCGTGCAAAGAAAGATCTTGCTTCTTGGCTCAGCCCTTGGCTCTTTGGAGAAAGCCTATGAGATGAGGGAGCTCTTTTTTGAGAGCACAAAGGGGCTTATCGAGGTTAGAAAAGATGGCAAGAGAGCTGATCTTAGGGATTTAAATTTGAATGATGAGATCGAGCTTATCTCGCAAAACACACATAAAAAAGCAATTATCAAGGAGTAAAAATGAGTAGAAAAATCAACTTTAGCGCGGGCCCAAGCGCGATATCATTAGATGTTTTAGAGCACGCAAAGGCTGAATTTACCGACTACAGAGGCGAGGGCTACTCGATCATGGAGATCAGCCACAGAAGCAAGACCTTCGAGGAGATCCACTTTGGCGCGATGGAGAAGATAAGAAAGCTTTACGGCATCGGCGATGAGTATGAAATTTTATTTTTGCAAGGCGGCGCACACTTGCAATTTAGCATGATACCGATGAATTTATATCAAGGTGGCAGGGCTGAATATGCAAACACTGGCGTTTGGACAAACAAAGCCATCAAAGAGGCAAAAGTGCTTGGCGTAAATGTAGATGTCGTCGCAAGCAGCGAGGATGAAAATTTCTCTTATATACCTGAGTTTAAATTTAGCGATGACGCCGACTATGCCTACATTTGCTCAAACAACACGATTTACGGCACGCAGTATAAGGCTATGCCAAAGACCAAATCGCCCCTTGTTGTCGATGCTTCGAGTGATTTTTTCGCTAGACCGCTTGATTTTAGCAGTATCGGCTTGCTTTACGGCGGCGCTCAGAAAAATGCAGGCCCAAGCGGCGTGACTATCGTTATTTTAAGAAAAGACCTAGTTGATCGCGTGAGTAGCCAAAACGTCCCTATGTTTTTGCGCTACAAAACGCACGTAGAGGCAAACTCGCTCTATAACACACCGCCAACTTTTGGAATTTATCTTTTAAATTTAACCATGCAGCACCTGCTAGACCTTGGCGGACTTGCCGAGGTTGAGAAGATAAATGCCAAAAAAGCAAGCACGCTTTATAGCATCATAGATAGCTCAAATGGCTTTTACGTGGGACATGCCAAAAAATCAAGCAGGTCAGATATGAACGTGAGCTTTACGATTCCAAAAGATCATGCGCTTGAGCCAGTTTTTGTCGAAGAAGCGCTAAAAGAGGGCATGCTAGGGCTAAAAGGTCACAGACATCTTGGCGGCATAAGAGCCTCTATCTACAACGCCGTTAGCCAAAGCGACGTTGATAAACTTGGTGAGTTCATGAGAGAATTTGCCAGAAAGCACGGCTGATGAACAAGGCAAAAAAAGCTTACGACGAAATTCCTTATTTCTCAGCTGCATTTAGCGACTGCTCGCCCGTTAGGATAGAGGCGGTGGCTAAATTTCTAGGGCTAAAGGCGGCAAATTTAAAAGATGCCAGAGTGCTTGAGCTTGGCTCATCGTATGGTGGCAATATCTTGCCATTTGCAGCTTCTCACAAAGAGGCAAAGGTCGTTGGCATCGACATCTCAAGCCACCAAGTAGAAGAGGGTAACAAGATCGCAAAGAAGATGGGTTTAAAAAATTTCACCCTTCTTGAGCGTGACTTTTTACACATGAATGAGCACGACATCAAGGAGCTTGGCGAGTTTGACTACATCATTGCTCACGGCGTTTATAGCTGGGTGAGCCCAAACGTAAGAGACGCGCTACTTGCAACGATAAAGGCACTACTTAGCAAAGACGGCATCGCCTACGTCTCTTATAACACCTACCCAGGCTGGAAGAGCCTTGATATCTTAAGAGACTTCATGCTCTTTGCGAGCGCTGGCAAGGAGAGCAAAGAGGCGCTTTCTCACATAAAAGATGAGTTAAATTTCTTGCAGGATTACTTGAAATTTAGCCTGCAAAGCCAAAGCGACGTCGTCTATAAAGATAGTATGAAGCTACTTTTGACGCAGCTAAATTTCTTGCAAGGCATCATCGCAAAGGGGAGTGATTATTACATTTTGCATGACTTTTTGGAGGCTAGTAACGAGCCAACTTATTTTCATAAATTTGCCAAACACATCGACAAACACGGACTTTGCTACGTCATAGATGCCTCGCTAAATGATATCTTTGCAAGCTCAACTGGGATATACCGCTTTGACGCGCACATCGAGCAAAGCTACAACACTCGCATCAAAAAAGAACAGTTAAACGACTTTTTGTTTAATAGATCCTTTAGAAAGAGCCTCATCGCGCACAAAGAAAGGCTTGGTGGCGCTGATGACTTTGACGCGGTGCTTGGAGAGAGCGAGCTAAATAGCCTAAATTTTGCCTACTTTAGCGAACAGCCAAGGACAAAAACGCAAGAAATTTTAAGCAAGGCCTACCCGCAAAGCTTAAATTTAAACGAGGTAAAAGCCGCTCTTGGCGAAAACGAGAGCGAGGGCTTTATGGGGCTACTTGAAATTTTAAATGATCAAAACACTAAAATTTCATCATCAAAACTTATTGCGCTTGATTATGAGCCTAAAAAAACTAGGCTAAAGCCTAGAGCTGCGGCGTATCTGGGCTATTTTCTAAATACCAGCTCGCCAGTTATTTCTTTGGCAAACGAGCTAAATGGCAAGCTTAGTTTAAGCGTTGAAGAGATCAAGGCTGCATTGAAATTTGACGGCAAGGCTAGTCTTAAAGAGATCGCAAAGAGCGTAAATTTAAGCGAAGATGAGCTAAAAGAGCTTGCTTTTAAACTAAGCGAAGCCTACTTTTTTGAAGAAATTTAAAAAGAGCGTGGCAAATTTAGCCATGCTCTTACTCAAAAAACATATCTTTTAATATCAAACATATCATCGCTATGTAAAAGACCAAAAACCATTTTTTAAGTGTTTTTTTGTCGGTATGTTGCGTCTTTTTGGTGCCAAAGTATGCGCCTATTAGCGAGCCAAGACCTAAAAATGTGCCCTCAGCGTATGAGATGTGACCATTTAGTGAGAGTGAGGTGAAGCCAGCGATGGCTGCAAACATAACGAAAAACACACCCATAGAAACGGCTTTTTTCAGCTCATAACGCAAAAAGCCAACCAAGATAGGAGCGATAAAGACGCCTCCGCCGATGCCGATACTAATGGCAAAAACGCCAACAAAAACGCCAACTAAAAATAGCAAAAAAAGCGAATTATTCGCATTTGAGCCGTCGCTATTTGGTGAAAAGTATAGCTTTATAAGCGAGAAGACAAATGTCGCAAGTAGCATAGACTCAAGTAAGAGTGCAGGCGCGTGCGATACGATGATACCGCTAAAGCTGGCTCCAACCAAGCCTCCAAGCCCCAAAACCACACCACGATCTAGCTTTAAAAGGCCGGCTTTGTAGTTTAGATACGAGCCAAACGTCGCGCTAAAGATCATCTGCATGACGCTTATGCCAATGGCATCTTTGATGCCGTATCCAAAGGCGACCATTATAGGAACGACGACCGTGCCGCCACCGATGCCAAAAAACCCAGCGATGTAACCAACGCCGATACCGATTATAAATAGTTCTACAAAAAGCATTTTTTCTCCCTCGACTGGTGCAAATTTTAGCCAAGGGGCTCTTAAAAAAATAGTAAAAAAGGCGTAAATTTAAAAATTTAGCCAAAATTCTAAAAAGTAAAAGCGAAAATTTTTTATAATCAATAAAAATTTAAAAGGAAAAATATGCTCTTAGAACAACCACTTTTTTATTATGAAGCGATCAGAGAGAAATTTAAAAATAGCTACCTTGCTGAAGACAAGACGCAAACGATAATCGGCATTGATTGCGAATATATCGATGAAAAGGATATGGACTTTTACGGACTTAGAAGTTACTTTGATACTAATCGTAACAGATCGCTCGCACCTTTTGCTGGACTTTTTGGCGTTTTTGCATATGATGGCGTGAGATATTTTGAATATATCGGTGAGGAGAAGGCTAAAAAGTATGAATTTCCAAAATTTATCTATGCCGATGCTAAAGCATATCTGCACTTTGATAAGATGAGTAAAATTTACACTTTTTATGGAGATAAAGAGAGGTATTACGACTTTTTGCTAAATTTAAAGTCAGAGCATAAGGGCGAAAAAGAGTGCGAATTTAGCATAAAAACTGATCTTAGTAACGAAAAGAAACACTTTGAAGATATGGTTGAAGTGGCAAAAGAATACATAAGAAGCGGCGACGTCTTTCAGGTGGTGCTTGGGGAGCTACTTGAAATTTCAACGAATATGGGCAGCCTAGACTTTTACAAAAAGCTTGCCATAGCAAATCCTAGCCCATATATGTTTCATTTTCCTACGCCTTATGGCGATGTGGTTGGCTCGTCGCCTGAGCTTGTTTTTGAGATGAAAAGTGAGCAAATTTTTGTTGCACCAATTGCAGGCACAAGACCAAGGGGTGGTGACGCAAACGCTGATGTGGCACTTGAAAATGAACTGCTAAGTGATGAAAAGGAGCTGGCTGAGCACAAGATGCTAATCGACCTTGCCAGAAACGACATCGGCAGGGTCTCAGAGTCAAAGAGCGTGGTCGTGAAAAATGCGATGCATATCCAGAAATTTGAAAAAGTGATGCACATCGTTAGCGACGTCTATGGCAAGTGCGCTAGGGAGCTTAATCTTTTTGACGTGTTAGCTAGCATCTTCCCAGCTGGCACGCTAAGCGGTGCGCCAAAGATCAGAGCGATGCAGATAATCAATGAGCTTGAAATTTTTGAGCGAAATATCTATGGCGGGGGCATTGGATTTTTGCATTTTAATGGCGACGCTCAGGTTGCGATCCTCATCCGCTCAGCCATCTTTGTGCCAGCCAAAAACGGCTTTAGCGACGTCTTTGTCGGAGCTGGAGCTGGCATAGTCTATGACTCAAAGAGTGAAAAAGAGTATGCTGAAATTTGCCACAAACGAGCCAGCGTGGTAAATGTCTTTAAAAACAGCGCAAAAGAGGTTTAAATTTACAAATTAGGAGCTTTCATGCCAGGACAAAATTTAATCCTAGTCATAACGATTTTTGTTTTTATATGTGCATGCTTTATGGCGCATAGGGATAATAAAAAGAATTTGCAAAAGAAAGAGAGATAAATTTATTAAATTTGCAAGGCGGCAAATTAACCTGCAATGGTAATTTTTCGTAGTTTGGCTCTATTTTTAAAAAAGAGTAACTAATGCTAGAGCAAATTTAATCCTAGCTGTAACGACTTATTTTTCGTGGGTGCGCTAAATGTGGGTAAGATGAAATTTTGCTTTGATGGTCGCATCCAAACAAATGTGGTGGCAAATTTTACGCAAATTTATGAGTATGAAATTTACACATCAAAAAGGGCGATCGCCTTGGAAATTTCGAGCTTGGCTCAACTATCGTCATACTTAGCGAAAAAGATGCGACCTGATACAATCTTTTTAAAAACAAAGAGCTTAAATTTTCTGAAGCGATCAGACTTATAAAATAAATACGCTAAGCATATAAGTAAATTTTTATATATTCATTACAATACGAGTTATAGTTTTCAAAATATTATAGGTATGAAGG
>NZ_POYR01000007.1:0-567 GCF_002912425.1 Campylobacter concisus | reverse complement strand
GAACTACGCAAAGAATGCTTACAACTTTATTACCGATACCAATTGGTTGCGTTTGCGTTCTATTTCTTTGTCCTACGATTTCAAGGATCTGTTGAAGAAACAAAATATAATCAAGGGACTGACTGCCACGATTACAGGAACCAACCTGTTTGTCTGGACAAACTATAAAGGTATGGACCCCGAAACATGCGTTTCCGGTTCCGGTACAGGTGGTTCCGGCTCTGCAGGTATTGACTATTGCGGTGTTCCGGCTACAGCCGGCATGTCGTTTGGCATTAATCTTACATTCTAATAACGGATTTAAAAAGATAAGAGGATGAAGAAACTAATACATATTGCACTTGGCTTGGCGCTTGTGTTCGGAATGTCTTCTTGTGAGGACTACTTGGATGTGAATACAGATCCGGATAATCCGGTGTCCGAAACCGTATCACCGCAGCTTCGTTTGCCGTGGATACAGAACTATTACGCTTATGCGTGGGGTACGGCCAGCATGCGTACCAATACGATTGCCGGTATTATGACACAGACGGGTGGTACGGCTGCCAATAGTCTGCTGTCATCATG
>NZ_POYR01000006.1:0-7546 GCF_002912425.1 Campylobacter concisus | reverse complement strand
CGCTAAGATATGTTAAATTTGACCTTTAAGCACAAATCCAAATTTATATCAAAATTTTAATAACCGCAGATTTTAAATTTTATTAAAAAAAGAAGTTTCCAAGCCCAAAAAGAGCTTGGAAGAGTGTTTTAGCAAGAGAAGCAAGTCTTAAACTCATAAGCGGTTGGACGTGCTTCGTAAGGCCAAACCTGAGTTTCAAATTTCATGTGCTGATAAGTGTCGATGAAAAGATCGCTCATTATCGGTTTTAGGTATTCGTTATCGCGGATAAGCGCTTCAAGACTGCCACGAAGTGTGTGTGGGAGCTGCTCGATGCCGCGCTCTCTGATCTCATCGAGGTGAAGTTTAAATAAATTTTCATCCATCGGACCAACTGGCTCGTATTTGTGCTTAACGCCGTCAAGGCCCGCCATTAGCATCGCTGAGAAGGCTAGATAAGGGTTTGCCGTGCTATCTGGGAATCTCATCTCAGCTCTAACTGACTTCTCGCCAGCGCCGTAAGGTATGCGGATGCTCGCTGAGCGGTTTTGGCTTGAGTAGGTGAGGATAGATGGCGCTTCAAAGCCTGGGATTAGGCGTTTGTAGCTGTTTGTACTCGGGTTTGTGAAAGCTGCAACGCTTCTTGCGTGTTTTAAAACGCCGCCGATGTAGTGTCTAGCAAAGTCACTTAAATTTGCGTAGTTGCCCTCTTTGTAGAATAAATTTTTGCCATCTTTCCAGACTGATTGATGCACGTGCATGCCACTGCCGTTGTCGCCATAAAGCGGTTTTGGCATAAATGTAACTGTCTTGCCGTTTAGGTGAGCGACCATGCGAACGACGTATTTGTAAATTTGAACGTTGTCAGCAGCCTCGACTAAGTTGCCAAATTTCACGCCGATCTCGCCTTGACCTTGTGCGACTTCGTGGTGTCCTAAAAATACTTCAAGACCAACTTGCTCTAAAACTTGCATCATTTCAGCTCTTAGATCAACCATGCTGTCGATTGGCTGAGTCATCAAGTAGCCGCCTTTTCTGCGTGGGCGGTGGCCTGTGTTGTAGCTATCTTTGAAGTCCGCAGCGTCGTTCCACTCGCCTTCTTCGCTATCTACTTGATACATCGCGCAGTTTGGGCTGTCGATGATTTTGACGTTGTCAAATACAAAAAATTCGTTTTCAGGGCCAAAATACGCCTCGTCGCCAAGTCCGCTATCTTTTACATATTGCATCGCTCTTTTTGCGATCGAGCGAGGGCATTTTTCATAAATTTGACCTTTGTAAATGTCGTAGATATCGCAAAAAACAACGACTGTGATATCAGAGGTAAATGGGTCCAAAAACGCAGATGTCGCTTCTGGCTTCATTATCATATCGCTCTTGTCGATTGGCTGCCAGCCATTCATCGAGCTAGCGTCCATCGGGATGCCGTTTGTGAAATTCTCTTTTGTAACAGCTTTTATGTTGTAGCTTATGCTGTGCCAAGCGCCGTTTAGATCAGTAAATCTAAAATCTACAAATTTAACTTCATTTTCTTTGCAAAAATCAAAAAAATGATCGATGTTTTGGACAAATTTTCCCATTTTTTATCTCCTTCTGGTTTTTAATTTTCGTATTGTATCACAAAATTTTATATTTAAGATTATCTTTATATTTTATTTGACCCCAAACTAAAATTTTACTAATTCTCTATCTCTGTTTTTAAATATCGCACACTTTGAATATCCCAAATTTCTAGCTATCTGCTCGCAAATTTCACCATTTTTACCGATATCTTCTTTGGCGTGAGCGTCTGAGCCAAAGGTGATGGTTATGTCATTTTCGGCGATAAGCTCTAGTAAATTTACGCTTGGATATTGCTCGCCGATAGGCTTTCTAAAGCCAGCTGCGTTTATCTCAACGACCAAATTTGCCTCTTTTATCGCTTTTATCGCGTTTTTGGCTAGGATCCTGACATCTTTTTTAGGTAAAAATTTAAAGAGTTTTAAAAGATCGATGTGTCCCATGATGTCAAATTTACCAAGCCTAGCTGATCTTTCTATGTGGTCAAAATACTCTTGCCAAATTTGATCCAAGTCTTTGCCCTCGTAACCACCGATAAATTCAGGGTTGTCAAACGCCCAGCCGTTAAAAAAATGCACAGAGCCTATTAGATAATCGACCTTTCTAGCAAAAACTCGCTCGTCCATAAAGCCATCTAAAAAGTCCATCTCGTAGCCAAGTAAAATTTCTATCTCACCGCTAAATTCCTCTCTTAAACGTAAAATTTCGTCTTCGTAGCTTTGCATCTCTTCAAATTTCATCCTATAAGCTTCATCGTAGTTCATCGGTGCGTGATCGCTAAAGCCAAAGTATCTTGTGCCAGCTTTTATGGCGCATCTCACAAATTCTAGCGGTTCGCCAACTGCGTGATTGCAAAGAGGTGTGTGGTTGTGAAGATCGACGGTCATTTTTAGCCTTTTAAAGTCGTTTATTTTTCAAAAATGCTACCTAAAATTTGATAAATTTAAAGATAAACGCATACTTTTTAAACTTTCTTTTTATTTAAATCCTATATAATCAAGGCAAATTTTATTAGGAGCTTTTATGACCCAAGAGGAACTTGACGCGCTTATGGCGGGCGGATTAGAGGATGATTTAGGTGATACTAAAGATGCCAGCCAAGAGGTCGCGGACGTCAAAGAGGATATAGACGAGGTAGCAGAAGTTGCAGAGGCAATTAGTGCTAAAGCAGATGAGCCACAAGCAAAGTCAGAGAGTAGCTCAAAACAGAGCGAAAACTATAGAGTGAGTGCAGACGGCGTTTGGCCACCACCACCACCGACTGAAGACCATAAAATGGTGCATCAGCTTGACGATGTGACAAGAGATAGTGAAGAAAAAGCTACTCAGATGTTTGACAAGCTTGAGACGATAAATAACTTTTTTATGGACGCTGAGAGCGACTCAAATAGCCTAAAAGACGCGATAAACTCAAATGTTGAGCTATTTACGACGCTAAGTGAGAAATTTCCAAATATTGCCGCATTTAGCGAGGCTTTGAAGAAAAACAACTCGCTTCTTGGCACGATCGATAATATCATCGGAAATTTACAAATGGGACAAGATGAGATCATGATGGCTATGGATATGATGCAGTATCAAGACATCCACAGACAAAAGATCGAACGTGTTATCAACGTTATGAGAGCACTTAGCAAATATATGAATACATTGTTTGAAGGTCGTATAGATGATGATAAGCGTGTTGGTTCAGCTGTTCATATCGCTGGTGATACAACGACTGAAAACCTTGTCAGCAACGATGACATCGAAGCCTTGATAGAAAGTCTAGGTAAAAAATAGTGCTAAAAAGGCCTGAGCTTTTATCTCCAGCTGGAAATTTAACAAAACTTAAAATCGCCCTTGAATACGGAGCCGACGCTGTTTATGGCTCGGTGGCTAGCTTTTCACTAAGGACTAGATCGGCAAGGGAGTTTAACCTTGAGACTTTCAAAGAGGCGATAGACTACACACACGAAAAGGGAAAGAAATTTTATGCGACCATAAATGCCTTTCCTTTTAACTCTCAGATAGAGCCGCTAAAACGCCACTTACAAACCATCTCAGCGATGAAGCCAGATGCTTTTATCATCGCAACTCCAGGCGTCATGAGCCTAGCAAAAGAGATCGCTCCAGATATCGAGATACATCTATCAACTCAGGCAAACGTTATGAACGTGCTGGATGCTAAAATTTATCACGACATGGGCGCAAAACGCATCGTCGTGGCTAGAGAGATGAATTTAAAAGATGTTATAAAGATAAAAGAGGAAATTCCGACCCTTGATATCGAAATTTTCGTCCATGGCTCGATGTGCTTTGCCTACTCTGGCAGGTGCTTAGTAAGCTCAGTGCAAAGCGGACGTATGTCAAATCGTGGTAGCTGCGCAAACGACTGCAGGTTTAAGTACGAACTCTACGCCAAAAACGAAGAGAGCGGCGTGCTTTTTCGCTTAGAAGAGGACGAAAATGGCACTCACATCATGAACTCAAAAGATCTTTGCCTCATCTCACACATCAAAGAGATCGTTGATAGTGGCGTGATAGATAGCTTTAAGATAGAGGGCCGCACAAAGAGCGAGTACTACGCAGCTTGCACGGCAAGAGCCTATAAAATGGCGATAGATGATGCTATGAATGGTAAATTTGACGCGCAAATTTATGAAAATGAGATAAATACGCTGAAAAATCGCGGCTTTACGGACGGCTACTTGGTGCATAGACCCTATGAGCGAACCGATACGCAAAATCACGTTAGCAGCCTAGAAGAGGGCACTCATCAGGTAAATGCCATAAGTGAAGATGGTGAGTTTTTTAAGTGCAAATATAAAATTTTCCCAGATAAAGGCTACGAGATCGTGGCGCCGACTGGGGCAATTATAGATGATAGCGAGAATGAAATTTCAAAGGTCTATTCGCAAGATGGCAAGAAATTTATCAAATTTAAGCAGCTCATCACCAAAAAAGGCAAGGTCATGAGCGAAATTCACAGTGGCAATGAAAATGAGATAAACCTTGGCGTTAAGCTGCCAAAATTTAGTTTTTTAAGGGAGAAAATATGAAATTTGTTTCTATTATAATGGGAAGTAAAAGCGACTATGAGATCGTTAGCGAGGCAGCAAAGACTCTGGAGAAATTTGGCGTAAAATATGAACTGATAATCAGCTCAGCCCATAGAAGTCCAAAAAGAACTAGCGAATATGTCGCAAATGCCGAGAAAAAGGGCGCAAAAGTCTTCATCGCAGCTGCTGGCATGGCAGCTCACCTAGCTGGAGCGATCGCTGCAAACACAACAAAACCAGTGATCGGTATACCAATGGCAGGCTCGGCTTTAAGCGGCGTTGATGCACTTTACTCAACCGTGCAAATGCCAAGTGGCATGCCAGTGGCAACCCTAGCTATCGGCAAGGCTGGTGCGATAAATGCAGCCTATCTTGCGGTGCAAATTTTAGCCCTTGAAGATGAGGGGCTAGCAAGTGCGCTAAAGGCCGACAGAGAGGCAAAGATAAAGGCTTTAGAGGATGATTCTTCAAAGGTTGAAGTGATACTATAAAAGGAGAAGTGGTGCAGACCTATCTTGGAGTTGATGAATTTTGCAAACTTGTGCACTTGGAGCGCGAAGTTATCGAGGATATGATAAATCGTGGCGTTTTGAAAACCAAAGAGGAAAATGGAGAAATTTTGATAGAAGCGAGCGAGGGAACGATGAGCGTGGTGCCTAGTGTTTCGCAAAATTTATCCTTGCAGCCGCAAAGCCAAGATGGTTTTACCTTTGTCGAAAAGACGATCGGCACGATACTAAATTTACACGAAAAGGTGCTTGACGCAAAAGATGAGACGCTTGAGACCTTAAGAAATGAGAATAAATTTTTAAAAGAGGCACTCATTTCGATGCAAGAGCTCTATGACGAGGATAGAAAAACGGTCGAAACACTTACAAAACAGCTTAAAATTTCACAAGATGAAGTTGAATTTTTAAAACGAAAATACAAGCTCATGTGGAACCAAGCGGTTGAAAATTTTAACGGACAAAAGTAGTTTATGAAGATTATAAATTTAGAAAATGGCTTTGAAATTTACGGAGTAAAAACTCGCACTAAAAATGAAGATGAAATGGACGGCAACGGCAAAATTCCAGCTTTATGGTCCAGATTTATGAGTGAATACTATGATGGCAAGAGTGAAATTTATAGTGTTTACTGTAACTACGAAAGTGATTTTAATGGACATTACGATAACTTCATCGGCACAATATCACGCCAAAAAGATAGTGAGAATTTAAATATACAAAGCGGAAAGTACGCTCTTTTTAGCTTTGCAAATGAGCCACAAAATGTTGCAAAATTTTGGGATGAAATTTGGAGATATTTTGAAAGTAGCGAGCTAGAAAGAACCTATAAAACAGACTTTGAAAAATACCTAAAAAATAAAATAGAAATTTATATATCAATAAAATAAAAGGCAAAAAATGACATTTTCACAAATAATACTAACGCTTCAAAACTATTGGCAAGAGCAAGGCTGCGTCATACTTCAGCCATACGACATGCCAGCAGGTGCGGGCACATATCACCAAGCGACATTTTTAAGAAGCCTCGGACCAAAGCCGTGGGCGACCGCATACGTAGCTCCAAGCCGTCGTCCGACTGATGGTAGATACGGCGAAAACCCAAACCGCCTTGGCGCTTACTATCAGTTTCAAGTGCTCATAAAACCAAGTCCAGAAAATATCCAAGAGCTTTACCTAAAAAGCCTTGAAAGACTTGGTTTAAATTTGAAAAATCACGACATCCGCTTTGTCGAAGACAACTGGGAGAGCCCGACGCTGGGCGCTTGGGGACTTGGCTGGGAGGTCTGGCTAGATGGCATGGAAGTGACGCAATTTACCTATTTTCAACAAGTTGGCGGCATCGCGTGCGAGCTCATATCTGGCGAGATAACATACGGCCTTGAGCGCTTAGCGATGTACTTGCAGGACGTAAATAGCGTCTATGACATTGTTTGGGACGACTCCAATGGCAACATCGTAACCTACGCTGACGTGCATAAACAAGGCGAGTATGAGTGGAGTAAATACAACTTTGAAGTGGCAAATGTTGATATGCTTTTTAACCAGTTTGAAAACGCATTTAACGAGTGCAAACGCTGCTTGGAGGCTAAAATTTCACTGCCAGCTTACGACTACTGCATGCTTGCAGCTCATACGTTTAACGTCCTTGACGCGCGCGGAGCGATAAGCGTGACGCAAAGACAAGACTACATCTTAAAAATTCGCGAGCTAGCCAAAGAGTGCGCGCTAACATATAAAGAGAGCTTAGAGCAAAAGTAAAATTTGATGAAAATAGCTGAAATTTATAAAAATTTAGATGAAATTTGTCCATTTGCGAGCCAAGAGTCTTGGGATAATAGCGGCCTTCAAGTTGGCTCATTTGATAGTGAATTTGAGCGAATTTATCTAAGCCTTGATCTAGATAGCGAGCTTTTGCAAAATGTCTTGCCAAACTCGCTCATAATCACCCACCATCCGCTCATTTTTAAAGGGCTAAAAAGCTTAGACTACAGCCTCTATCCAAGCTCGCTCATAAGAGAGATGATGATAAAAAATATCTCGCTCATCTCGCTTCACACAAACGCTGACCTTGCATTTTTAAATGAAAAATTTGTAACGCAGGTTTTGGGGCTTGAAATTTCAAGCAAAGAGGGCTTTTTGATCTACGCTGATGTGAAGATGAAATTTAGCGAGCTTTGCAAATTTGTAAAAGAAAAACTTGGACTTGAAAATTTAAGAGCAGTTTATGCAAAAGATGAAATTTCTAAAATTTGCATCTGCACTGGAAGCGGCGCAGATCTCATGCAAGATGTCAAAGCAGACGCCTTTTTAACAGGCGATTTAAAGTATCACCAAGCCCTTTACGCAAAGGAAAATGGACTAAATTTGATCGACATAAATCACTATGAAAGCGAGCGTTATTTTAGTGATTTTTTAGCAAAATATTTGCAAAATCTAAAAATTGAAGTTATAATAAGC
>NZ_POYR01000005.1:0-6474 GCF_002912425.1 Campylobacter concisus | reverse complement strand
ATTTAGAGTTTTGGGTATAGAAGCGGTTAATTACAGATCGTTAAAATTTCTACCGCCAAATTTTAGTATCGCCGAACCCCAAGTAAAGCCACCGCCAAATGCATCAAGAAGCAAAACTGAACCATTTTTAATGCGTCCATCTTCGTAAGCATCATTTATCGCCATTGGGATCGAAGCAGAGCTTGTGTTGCCATATTTTGCAACCGTCAAAACGCACTGCTCGTCAGTGAAATTTAGCCTATTTTTTACGGCGTCTATTATCCTGATATTTGCTTGATGAGGTATGAAAAAGTCGATATCTTCGCTTTGCATTTTGTTTGCGTGTAAAATTTCTATCACGCTTTTGCTAAGCGTTTGAACCGCTATCTTAAAGACCTCGTTTCCGCTCATGTGGATGAAATTTAGTCTATTTTTTAGCGTCTCATCGCTAGCTGGAAATGCACTACCACATCCTGGAGTTATCAAAAGCTCAGCCTGTCTGCCATCGCTTGCAGTGTGGATGTCGATGATCTCGTTTTCTTCGCTAGCACTTATCACAGCAGCACCAGCTCCGTCGCCAAAAAGTATGCATGTGCTTCTATCTGTGTAGTCAATTATCGAGCTTAGTTTTTCAGCTCCTATGATCAAGACATTTTTTTTAGCACCACTTACGATAAGAGAATTTGCAAGCTCTAAAAGGTAGATAAATCCTGTGCAAGCTGCGCTTATATCAAAAGCTGTAATGCCAAAATTTAAGCCTAAATTTGAAGCTATCTTGCAGGCAGTTGAGGGCATGCAAAGATGATCTGGAGATATCGTAGCGCAGATTACCGCATCGATTTGTGACTTTTCAAGCCCTGAGCGCTTTATAGCTAGCTCGGCAGCTTTTGTACCAAGATCGCTTGTTATCTCAGTCGTTGCGATATGTCTTTGCTCTATACCGGTTCGCTTCACTATCCACTCATCGCTCGTGTCGACCATTTTTTCAAAATCAAAATTTGTTAAAATTTTTTCTGGGACATATGACGCAATGGAGATCAATGAAGCTTTTGGCATATTTTACCTTGCAAAGTGTGAAAGTTCTTCTTCTATAACTTTATTTATATTCGAGTTAGCAAATTTAATTGCTTGAAAGATTGCATTTTTTATAGCTTTTGAGTTGCTTTTGCCGTGACTTATGATGACGCAGCCATTTACGCCAAGAAGCGGAGCACCGCCATACTCATCGTAGCTGACCTGTTTTTTTAGAGTTTTAAAAACTTTTCTCATAAGCACTGATCCAGCCATAGCAAGAGGTGATTTTTTAACTTGCTTTTTGATGATCTTGCCTATGGCATCAGCAACGCCTTCGCTCGTTTTTAGTAGGATATTTCCCATAAAACCGTCGCAAACCATGACATCAATGCTGCCATCAAAAATTTGATTGCCCTCTGCATTGCCAACAAAGCTATCAAGCCTAGAAACTAGCTTAAAAGCTTCTTTACTGACCTCGTTGCCTTTACTCTCTTCTTCGCCGTTTGATAAAAGACCTACTTTTGGCTCTTTTCTGCCTAGAATTTCTTTTGCATAGGCTTCGCCCATTATGGCAAATTGAAATAAGTGTTCGCTTCTGCAATCAACATTTGCGCCAACGTCCAAAACCAAAGTAGCTGTCTCTTTTGAATTAGGCATAAGCGTAGCGATTGCTGGACGAGATACATTTTTTAATCTACCAACTCTTAACGTAGCTAAACTCATAGTAGCACCGCTGTGACCAGCAGAAACGACAGCATCGACTTCTTTTTCTTTTAAAAGCTCAACAGCTTTGTAGATCGTGCTATCTTTTCTTTTTAGTGCGTCTGTGGCTCCGTCTGACATCGAGATGACTTCAGTAGCTTCTATAAATTCTATATTTTTTAAATAGGGTTGTGGGATGAGTGGTTTTATGGCATTGCTATCGCCAACTAATACAGCTTTAAATTCTGCCTCTTTCAGTGCTTCGATAACGCCAGATATTATAGGCTCTGCACCAAAATCACCACCCATAGCATCAATAGCAATGCGAATCATATTTTAGTATTCACCTGTTGTTTTGTTTATGCGGTGAGGCATTTTCCAAGAACCATCTTTGTCTTTTACAGGCACTGGAAGTGTAACTTTGTAATGTGTTCTACGTTTTGCTGCACGAGAATGACTCACTCTTCGCTTTGGTACTGCCATTTTACTCTCCTTTATAAATTTTTACATTTTTCACAATAAAAATAATCGCTCTTAAAAGCTTCTAGCTCACTTTCAAAAACTTCTTTTAAATCAATATTGCCATCAAAAAATTCAACCGTATCGCTAAGCTCGTTTTCTCTGTCTTTATAGACACCATCACTTAAATTTAGCTCTACGTCTTGATCGATAGGTAACATAAATTCATCACCACATCGGTCACAAATATATTTTATCTCGCCCTTTATAGTGCCTTGGCATTTTACTAAAAAAGGGTCTTTTCTTTTTAAAATTCCACTAAAAACTAGATCATTGTTTCTTACTAGCTCAAAGTTTATCTCTTTGTTTGCTATTTTAGAAAACGGAATAATCAAATTTTAGTCCAAAATTAGCAAATTTCTCTTGAAGCAAAGAAGAAATTTATCTCATTTACAGCGTTTTCTAGGCTGTCACTTCCGTGAACTGCGTTTGCATCAATGCTATCAGCAAAATCAGCTCTAATTGTGCCAGGAGCTGCTTCTTTTGGGTTAGTTGCACCCATTAGCTCGCGGTTTTTAGCAACTGCATTTTCGCCCTCTAAAACCATAACTACAACTGGTCCGCTTACCATAAATTCAACTAGATCGTTGAAGAAAGGTCTGTCTTTATGAACTGCATAAAATGCTTTTGCATCGCATTTGCTAAGTTTTATTTTCTTAACAGCTGCGATTCTTAAGCCATTGCTTTCAAATCTATCTATAATCTTTCCAACAACATTTTTCTTAACAGCGTCAGGCTTAATAATAGAAAGTGTTCTTTGCATAAATTTTCCTTAAAATTTAGGTTATTTAAATGAAGTTGGCAATTATATCAAATAAAGCTTAAAAATAAAATAGGCTCAAATTTGAGCCTAAATTTTGTAAATTTATTGGATAACTGGAGTGCTGCCAGTGCGAGCGTCAGCACCGATTTGATCACGTGAAGGTTGTCCTGCTACTACGGCGTCCCAAACGATGCAACCATCAGTTGGACAGGCAGATGCACAGGCTGGCTCGTCGTTGTAGCCTACGCACTCAACGCATTTGTTTGAATAAACATAGTATGTATCTGCTCCAGTTGGGTTGTCGCTATCATCAACAATAGCTGAAACTGGGCACTCATCGATGCATGAACCACAGCTTATGCATATATCGGTTATTTTTACAGACATTTTTTCTCCTTAAATAAAATTTTGGCGTAGAATATCAAAAAAAACTGAAAATGATATAAATATACTCTTAAATTTTCATAGCACGCTTAATTTCTCTAAACTACTTTATAAAGTTTTTATCACTTTTAGACTAAATTTACAGATTAAAATTTTAAAAAGGTCGTATAAATTTAATGAATGATACTATAAAAATTACCGGTGCAAGAGAGCACAATCTTAAAAATTTAAACCTTGAAATTCCTAAAAATAAATTAGTAGTTTTTACCGGTCTTAGCGGCAGCGGTAAGAGCACGCTAGCCTTTGACACGCTCTACGCCGAGGGGCAGCGCAGGTATATGGAGAGTCTTAGCAGCTACGCTAGGCAGTTTTTGGACCGCGTGGGCAAGCCTGATGTAGATAAGATCGAGGGTCTAACGCCTGCTATCGCGATCGATCAAAAGACTACCTCTAAAAATCCTCGTTCAACGGTTGGCACGATCACTGAAATTTATGATTATCTAAGGCTCTTATATGCAAGGGTTGGCGTGCAGCACTGTCATAAATGCGGCAAACCTATCTCAAAAATGAGTGCGAGCGACATTATAAATGAAATTTCAAAGCTCCCACTTGGCGCAAAAGTGATCATCTATGCGCCGCTAGTTCGTGAGAAAAAGGGCACATGGGCAGACTTGATCGAAAATTTACGCCAAAAAGGCTTTGTTAGAGCACAGATAGATGGCGTAGTGGTGAGGCTTGATGAGGAGATTGAGCTTGCAAAAACGAAAAAACATACGATAAAGGTCATCGTTGATAGGATCGCCATCGATGAGCAAAATCACGAGCGTCTTGCAAGCGACGTGGAAAAGGCGCTAAATGAGAGCTTTGGTGAGGTCGAGATAGAGATCGCAAATGCCGACGAGCTTGGCTTAAAAGAGAGTTTTATACATTACAGCGAGCACATGGCTTGTTTTGACTGCAAAATTTCATTTACGCCGCTTGAGCCGCTAAGCTTTAGCTTTAACTCGCCAAAGGGCGCTTGCGAGCACTGCGACGGACTTGGCATAAGATATAGCCTAGATATGAGCAAGATCATCGACGAGGAAAAGTCGATAGAAAATGGCGCTATCAAGCTACTTTATGGCTACAACATGAGCTACTACTATAAATTTTTACTTGCTTTTTGTGAGCAAAATGAGATCGACATTAAAAAGCCTTATTATGAGCTTAGTGAAGATGAAAAGAGGCTCGTTTTATACGGTAACGTCAAGGAGGTTTCGTTCTTTTGGAAGCGGAACAAACTGCTTAGAAAATTTGATGGTGTGGTTAAAATTTCACACGGGCTTTTAAAGGATTACAAAGACTTTGACGAGTATATGAGTGAGAAAATTTGTGACGCTTGTAATGGTCACAGACTAAAGCCTCAAAGCTTAGCGGTCAAGGTCGCTGGCCTTGGGCTTGGTGAAATTTTGGATATGAGCATAGAAAACTGCACCGCTTTTTTCTCAAACGAGAAAAATTTTGCCTATCTTAGCGACTACGACAAGGCGATCGCAAAGCCTATCTTAAAAGAGATCAACGAAAGGCTTTTCTTTTTATACGACGTGGGACTTGGCTACTTGTCGCTTGGGCGTGATGCTAGGACGATCAGCGGTGGCGAGGCGCAGCGTATAAGGATCGCGAGTCAGATAGGAAGTGGGCTAAGTGGCGTCATGTACGTGCTTGATGAGCCAAGTATCGGCCTTCATGAGCGTGATACGATAAAGCTCATAAAGACGCTTAGAAATTTGCAAGCCAAAGGCAACTCTGTAATCGTCGTCGAGCATGATAAAAAGACGATAGAGGAGGCTGATTATATCGTAGATATCGGTCCTGGAGCTGGTAAATTTGGCGGTAGCGTGGTCTTTGCAGGCACGGCAAAAGAGCTTTTAAGCTCAGACACTCAGACTGCACAATACATAAATGGTAAGAAAAAGATCGACTATCAAAAAAATAGAAAAGCTGAAAAGTGGCTTGAAATTTCAAATGTAAATATCAACAATATCTCAAATTTAACCGCTAAATTTCCACTTAGAAATTTAGTTGGCATCACTGGCGTTTCAGGATCTGGCAAGAGCTCACTAGTGCTTCAGACCTTGCTTCCAGAGGCGCAGGAGCAGCTAAATAGAGCTAAAAAAGTGAAAAAGATAGCTGGGGTAAATTTAAGCGGACTTGAGAATTTAGACAAGGTCATATATCTCGATCAAAGCCCGATAGGCCGCACCCCACGCTCAAATCCAGCGACATACACTGGCGTGATGGATGAGATAAGAAATTTGTTTGCGCAGACCAAAGAGGCTAAGCTTAGGGGCTATAAAATAGGGCGCTTTAGCTTCAACGTCAAAGGAGGGCGCTGCGAGAAGTGCCAAGGTGAGGGCGAGATCACGATCGAGATGCACTTTTTGCCTGATATAAACGTGGTTTGTGACGTTTGTAACGGCGCTAGATATAACGCTCAGACCTTGGAAATTTTATACAAAGGCAAAAATATCGCCGAAGTGCTAAACATGAGCATAGATGAGGCGGTTGAGTTTTTTAAGGCTGTGCCAAAGATCGCTTCAAAGCTCACCACACTGCAAGATGTGGGGCTTGGTTACATAACGCTTGGACAAAACGCAGTCACACTTAGTGGCGGCGAGGCCCAGCGTGTGAAGCTAGCAAAAGAGCTTAGCAGAAGCGACACTGGAAATACGCTATATATCCTTGATGAGCCAACGACGGGACTTCATTTTGCAGATGTTGATAGGCTAGTAAAGGTGCTAAATCACCTAGTTGATCTTGGAAATTCTGTTTTTGTGATCGAGCATAATATGGATGTCATCAAAAACTGCGACTATATCGTAGATATGGGGCCAGAAGGTGGCGCAAAAGGCGGTAAAGTGATAGCGTGCGGCAGCGTCAAAGAGGTGGCTAAAAACTACAAAAAAACTGGCAGCTACACAGGGGAATTCCTAGCGCAAGAGCTTGAAGAGATGAAGAAAAAATAAGACCAGCTTTTATGCTAATATTATGAAAAAATTAAGGGATAAATTTTGAAAATATTGCTTTATAACGTGACAACTGCGCTAAAAATTGGCGGTGTTGAGACATTTTAC
>NZ_POYR01000004.1:0-2708 GCF_002912425.1 Campylobacter concisus | reverse complement strand
CACTTTGAAGCAGTACTGTTTGATCTCTCTTCGTCTTTTTGCATAAATTCTAAGTGAGTGACGTCCTCTTTATGCTCTTTGCCGTTTTTGTCTTTTGTTTGATTATTAATTATTATAGTCCTCATCTTTTTTATAAACTTTGGTAAAAATCATTACTAAATTTATTGATAGCATTTTCAGGGCTTAAAGGTTCAAAAGCGCTTAAATTTAAACTATCAATTAGGGCTAGTAATATAATTTTAAATTTCATAATTGTCTTACTCTTATTTAAGATAAATCTATCATTGCACGCCTAAGATACTCTTTGTGTCTGAATTTATATCGCTACCTAGATATTTTTCATATTCTTTTATATTCTTAGAGTTTATTGGGTTGCAGCGGATAGCATTATCCACCTTGCCTTTATTTTGCTTTTTACACTCATTTATATCCATAAAACCTATATTTTCACACTTTAAAAGATGATCCAAATCGTCTTTTATATTCCTTTTTAGCTCGATTCTCTCTTTTTGTTGTTCTGCATTATTATATAGCTCATCTCCTTTCCACTCCATCATGCAGGCATCATCTGTTTCGTTTATCAAAACACAGCCATTTTGCAAATCAATAACCAAACAATGTGCCTTATCTTTCCATAAAGGTTTTTCATCTTTATCATCAGAATAACCAGTTATATAGCCTCCCTCCAAAGTATCTAATATTACGTATCTGCCAGAACTAGACAAGACACTGCTATTAGGACCAAAGTAGTATGTGTTGTTATTGATGTATATCGTAGAATTATATTCTTTGCTAGAAAAGATTAGTTTCTTGTATAAATTTACTTCAAAATGTTCATTTTTCTCAGCTTCTTTAAATATCAAGGAGTTTCCATTTTTGGATTTTATGAATGTTTCTTTGGCATATGAGCTAATTGCCAAAACGAACATTAAAAGTATAAAATTAATTATTTTCATATAGCTTATCCTTTAAATTGTTAAATCTTTTTATATTATCTGTCATTTGAACTCTAGCGTCTCTATAATATTCTAGTAGCGTATTCTCATACATTACATGATTAGTTTTCCAAGTAGTAGGGTCTTTATTGACCTTTGGATGATCTGCAAAAAAATTATCTAAAGCTGTTTTAAAATTTGTTGATACATTATTGGGTCTATTTACAGATTGATCTAAAATTAAAGCTCTTCCAAATTTAGTAGTAACAAAGTCTTTTATAGCAAAATTTTTACCATTAATAATTAACTTTTTATTTTCAGCTTCATGTAGTCTATCAATAAAATCTAATACCTGAAGTTCCTGAAATTCTTTTAAAGAAATAAGTTTTACTATGGCGGCAAGTGGTTTATTGTATGTCGATTTGCCATAGTTTTTTACATTGCAGTCTTTTCTGATAATTGCTTTTAGCTCCTCTCCTGTAATGTCATTACCGTAAGTTAGTAGTGAATTACTGTAATAAATTGTAGCGTCACTATCTTTTCCGACAACTTTCCAACCACAATTCATGGCATGGGTTATATATAGTTTAGGGTGCTTATCTCGAAATTTGGCAAGCTGTTTTGAGAATTCACCCCTTCCGGTGCTTTTAACAGTCTTTTGCATAGCGCCTGCACTCAAGACCTCAGAGTCATATGATTGAACAGCATCCAAATTGCCTTCATTTTCGGACATAGCTATTAGTATATTCTTTTCATCTTCTGTTACTTGATTTGAAGTTATTAAATCATCCCAGTAGGTATAATTTTTTAATGATATCTTGCCTCGATAAATAGGCCCATAGCTTTCATATAGTTTTGTAACTTTAAATTTATCTGCATATAGTTTTTCGCAGTTGCATAATTCTATTTCGGCTTTTACCCCAACCTCTCTATCCCCATCCACCCACATACCACTATCTACTCTTGTTATGCTCTTTGACTCATTAAAAGAGCTTATAAAGCTATCCATATTATCTTTACTTAGTAGGTTGATACCATATTTTTTATCTTTGCTTATTATGCTATCTAAAATTTGGCTGTTTGCACTATTCTCATTGACATAGATCCCATATACATTATTTAGTGTTTGTCTATTCTTTTCATCTTTTACGTTAAGCGTCTTGTTTAAATTTTCATCCTCATATATCTTTACTTCCTGTGCTTGATTTATATTTTTATTTATGTAGTAGTATCCGTCTTTTATGTTTTTGTCTCTATCTGTTAGAGAACTATCGAAATTTATGTTAGCTTTAAAGCTCTTCTCTTTTATAGCATGCTCAAACTCATATATGATGAGTTTATCATCTTTAAATTTAATATATAGAGGTATCTTTATATCTATCCGTATATGGTTTTTACCATATACGCTTTGGTATTTAAATTTATCCTTCTCTCCTTCAAGATATGCAAAAAATACTATAGTATGACCACCTTGCTTTAGCTTTTCTAGATCATCTTTTTTTATAAGATCTGAAATTTTAAATGCTATCTCTTTACCCTTTTGATCTTTTAAGGCTACAGCTTCTCTAGGTTGTTTCTTTGATAGCTCGTTATACTCTATGGTTTTTATCACCTTATATCCCCAAAGCACCTCTTTATACCTCTTGCTACCTTTTTCTTGTTTATATATAGCCTTTAAACTTATCTCTTCATTTGTCTTAAATGGATACTCACTATCAGATACTACATTTACTATATGATCTGTTATATCTCTTAAAGATACCTTGTTTGTAT
>NZ_POYR01000003.1:0-447 GCF_002912425.1 Campylobacter concisus | reverse complement strand
GGCGGTATAGGTTGCGGCGCATCCAGTCCGGTGAGCCGAGAAAGAGTTTCGGTTTTCCGCCATTCCCGAAGTACCATACGCGGGCATGCTCGAGGAAAGTGTCTACGATACGTGTTACACGGATGTTACGGCTGAATTTCCGTCCGGGAATCAGGCAGCAGATACCCCGTACGATAAGGTCTGTCTTGACTCCCGCCTGCGAAGCCTCGTACAGCCGCTCTATCATGGTGGGGTCTTGCAGGGCGTTCATTTTGAGGATAATCCTTCCCTGCTTTCCGCTTTTTGCCAGTTCTATCTCATGGTCGATGAGGCGGTTCAGTTCGGGTATCAGATTGAAACGCGCTACCAGCAGACGGTGGAATACGGGATTTTCCTTACCCTGGAAAGTGCGGAACAGGTTGTGCAAGTCGTTTACGAGTACCGGGTTGCAGGTGAACAGGCCGGAGT
>NZ_POYR01000002.1:0-66227 GCF_002912425.1 Campylobacter concisus | reverse complement strand
GTCGTGCCAGAGCCAGCGAAGAAGTCTAGAATAATATCAGTATCGCTCGTAGTTTGATAAATTAAAAATTTTAATAAACCTGTATTTTTCGGATAATTAAACAAGTTTTTTATTTTAAAAATATCTTGTAATTCCTTGGTCGAATTATCATTAGAATATTTACTGTTAGTAAATTCAAGACTTGAAATGGCTTTTGTTCTTTCAAAAAACTCAATTTTATATGGTTTTTTCTTAGAAATTTTGGCTTTAAAGTATGTTTTTGTATAAATCCTGTTATTTATAATTTCGATAAACCCATTTTCCAATCCAAACTTAAATTTATCTTTGCTCCAACGCCAAACCCAATCTAGACTACCATGATTACCATTTTTCCTTTCTTGAAATGAATTAAAATCGCTACCAGCATAGAATTTTTTACCATCTATATCTATTTCATAATCCATTGTTTTACTATATTGTAATGAGTTATAATCTAGTGTTTGGTTCGTTTTATAGCCACCACGCTCTTTAAAAAATTCGTCTTGTTTAAAATAATCTTCTTCATTAACTTCATTTTGTTTTAGAGTCATTGTTTTTGCATAACAAAAAAGCCAATCATTATTTTTTGCTATTTCGTTAGTTGATTTTCCTTGAACTTTTGTAATCCTAGGGCAACAAGCCACAAAATTCTCTTCTCCAAAAATTTCATCACATAAAATTTTAAGATGTGCCTGTTCGTTATCATCAATGCTTATAAATATCACGCCGTCATCGCGAAGTAGCTCCCTGGCAATATAAAGACGCGGATAGATAAAACTTAACCACGCAGAGTGTGAATTTGAACCTTTTGCAGTAAATTCAAGCACACGTTTGGCTTCTTCTTGTGAGATACCAGCTAGACTAGAGAGTTCATCAATACTAAATTTTCTATCATCTTTATACACAAATCCATCACTGCCTGTATTGTAAGGTGGATCGATGTAGATCATCTTAATACTTTCAAAATAAGCATTTTTAAGATGTTTTAATACTTCGAGGTTATCACCCTTTATGAGTAAATTTTGTGCATTTTCGTTTTTAGAATTATGATCGATATCTGGCATTAAAAGTGTTTTGGTATTTAAATTCGCCATTAATCTCGCATAAGATTTGCCTAAAAATTTTAACTCAAAACCCTCTTTTTTGATATTTTCTACACCTAAAATTTGACTTAACGTTTCAATGTCAAATTTACCACTTTTATTAAAGCAGTTTGGAAAATTTTGTTTTAAAATAGCCAACTGCTTGCTATTTGCTGTAATATTTTTATTATCAAAAATATCTTGTGCCTGCATCGTGCCTCCTTTAAGTTTTAGTCAAAATTATACTAATATTCGCTAAAATGTGCCCTAAATTCAACAAGGACAAGAAACGATGATAAATTTAAAACTACTTGAGACAAACTACGATGAATTCGTAAAAAAACTAGAGGGCAAAAACGTTAAAGCTAGCCTGCTAGACGAGCTTTTACTCACTTTTAACGAGCTAAAGCAAAAGCGCAAAGCACTTGAAAATTTCCAAGCGATCCAAAATGCAAAGAGCAAGGATCTTGGCGTAAAAGCAAGAGCTGGTGAAGATGTGAGCGAGCTTAAAAGTGAGCTAAATTTAAACAAAGCTGCCCTTGCTGACGCTGATGAGATCGTTAAACAATATGAAGAAAAGCTTGAGCAAATTTCATTTAGCATGCCAAATATCACCGACGATGACGTGCCATTTGGCAAGGACGAGGACGATAATGTCTGCATAAAAACGGTGCTTGAACCAACTAAATTTGACTTTACGCCAAAGGAGCACTGGGAGCTAGGTGAGAGCCTTGGCTGGCTTGACTTTGAAAGAGGCGCAAAGCTCTCAGGATCTCGCTTTACCGTGCTTCGTGGCATGGGAGCAAGGCTTAGTAGAGCGCTTGTTAATTACATGATCGACTTTAACAGCGCGCGAGGCTTTGAGCTTGTAAATGTCCCTTATCTAGTAAGCTCAAACACACTTTTTGGCACCGGTCAGCTGCCTAAATTTGAAGAGGATCTTTACAAGGTACGCGACGAGGACCTCTATCTCATCCCAACTAGCGAAGTGCCCGTGACAAATTTATACAATGACACGATCATTGAAGCCGAGCAGCTACCTATAAAGATGACTTGCTACTCAGCATGCTTCCGCCAAGAGGCAGGCTCAGCAGGACGTGACACCAGAGGCATGATCCGCCAGCACCAGTTTGAAAAGGTCGAGCTTGTAAGCATTACAAAGCCTGATCAAAGCGAGGGCGTGCTTGCTGAGATGATATCTTGCGCGAGCGACTTGCTAACTAGCCTTGGTTTGCCTCACCGCCACATGCTTCTTTGCAGCGGCGATCTAGGCTTTAGCGCGGCAAAGACGGTGGATCTTGAAGTTTGGCTACCAGGTCAGGGCAAATACCGCGAGATAAGCTCTATCTCTAATACTCGTGACTTTCAAGCAAGAAGAGCGAAAATTCGCTTTAAGGATGGCAAGAAAAATATGCTTGTAAATACCCTAAATGGCTCAAGTCTGGCAGTTGGCAGGACGCTAATAGCAATAATGGAAAACTACCAAAAAGCTGATGGCACTATCGAAATTCCAGAAGTTCTTAAAAGGTATATGTAGTGGCTGATGAAGAGGTTGTAGTTCTAAAACCACCTGGCGAGCAAGCAGAGCAAGCGCCTGAAGAGGCAAAAGCCGAGGCACCTGAAGAGATCGTCTCGCTTGAGAGCATCGCAAGTGATGGCGTGCTACAAGATGAGAGCATCCCAGAGCCAATACCAGTAAAAAAGAGCAAGAAAAAGCTCTTTATCATCATCGGTGCGGCTGCTTTGGTGCTTGTCATCTTGATAGTTGTTTTGTTAATCGTCTTGCTAAAAAAAGATAAAAAAGAGGAGATAGACACTACAGCTATCGTAAAAAATATAGAAAACAACTACCAAACACAAAATTTTGGCGCTTCAAAGATCGACGAGATGATAAACAAGGCTAACCAGCTCTATGAGCGTGGCAATAAATTTGAAGCGTTAAAAATTTATGAAAACATAGCTGTTTATAACCAGTCACTTTCAAACTACAACCTCGGCGTTTCGCAGATGAAACAAGAAAAATGCGATGAGGCAATTATCTCCTTTAACAAAGCGATAACCGACCGCGAAAACACCGCAGTTAGCGCCATAAACGCCGCTGTTTGCTCACTCGAGCTAAATAACACTAAAAATTTCAACTACTACATAGGGCTTGCGGACTCCTTTTTGCAATATGAAAACAGCTCGCCACTTTACAGCTACTACTATGCGCTAGTTAATTATTACAAGGGTAATTATTACGAGGCACTGCAAGCACTCTCGCACCCTAGCACGGAGGACTATAAGGGCGAGTATGCCTACCTAAGCGCTAAAATTTTATCGCTTCTTGGCGACGATGAGAGAGCCATAGCTAAGCTTGAAGGGCAAAAGGCGTTTAAGGCTGACTTTACGCTAGCGCAGCTTTATGCAAGGCTTGGCAAATACGACAAGGCAAGAGACTATCTAACAAAGGCTTCTAAAAATACGCCAAATATCGACCTTATCAAGATGACTGAGGCGCTGATCGATCTAAAGACTGCTGATTATGGCGACGCGGCGGCATTTATCAAAGATGTTTATGACTACAACGCCTCGATGCCAAGTAAAATTTACAAGATAAAAACCATACTAAAGCCAGATCTTTTTGACGTCAGCCTAGCTCAGGCGCACTTTAGCGACGATATGTTTTTTGATAGAACAAGGCGCTATGAGACGCTCTTTTACTTCGCACCTTACAAGGTTTTTGACGCAAAACAGAGCATCGAGCAGATAAGAAAAGGTGGAGTTAGTGTCTTTTTAGACGATACCTCAGCGGCAAATGACTACCTTAGCCAAAGTGCCGCCGCCTCAAAGGTCAATGCCAAACTTAGCGAAGCCATCGCAAAGGCACTTAACTACCGCTTAAAAGAGGCAAACAAGGACTTTGAAGAGCTTGCCAAAGCCTATCCAAACCACTCGATCTTGCAGTATAACCTAGCTCTTAGCTACGCTCAGCTTGGAAATTTTAGCCTTGCTGCAAAGCACTTTATAGCAAGCTATCATCAGGACGTAAATAACCACCTCTCTGGCATCTTTGGGGCTATCTGCATGGATATAAATAGAAATTTAAATCCAAAACTAGTTGAAGAGATCGGAGAAAATTTAGAAAACGACAAAAGCCTAAAGCCTGTAAATTTATATGCCTCGCTTCTAAGCCTAGTTAGCGGCAACCAAAGTGCGATGATAAGGTGGCTTGAAGAGCCAAAAGAGCCTACGACGCTAAATTTGGCCTTTGATATCATCACCGCTAAAATCTCAAACAACGACGAGCTAATGTCAAAAAAGGCTGATGAGCTCATGAAAATTTTGCCAAATGACATCATCGCAAATATCTTAAATTTCATCTCTAAAAACAAAGATCAAAACATCAAAGAGTATGCAAAAGCGATACAAATTTACTTTAACGATAAAAATCTCGACTCAAATGCCTTTTATCACGGCGCTGACATAATCAAAAAGCAATACATCAAGCTACTTCAGATCTCAGGCCTGCTAACAAGGGAGCGTGACAAGCTAAGAGCCGAGCTAAAGAGTGCGCCAAAAAATATAAATTTGATCCAAACTCTAGCCTACGTGGATATCTTTACAAACGACTTTGATGAGAGCTATAAGCTTTATAATGAGGTCATAGACGAGTTTAAGATAAATGACGCTGGAACGCTATTTTTAGCCTCTGTGGCGGCCACTGGAGCGAACAAAATAACAAATGCGATCGCACTTTTGGAGCTAACAAAGCTAAATGATCCAAGCGCTGTTGAAAACAGAGCCGCCCTTGGCTTTATGTATCAGCAAATCGATAACATAAAAGCAGCTCTTATACAATACAGCAAAGTAGGAAACGTAGGATATAACAACGAATTTTATGATTTTATGATAGATAACTAGAAAATTTAAAGCTAGGTCTTTAAAAGCCTAGCTTTAGATAAATTTCTCTACCTTTGTGAGACGTTAAAAAAAAAGCCAACGATCTGTTTTGCTAGGCGCTCTTTGAAAAATGGCCAGATATAGCTTGGCGAATAGACATTACCAGCTTGCATGAGCGATATATTTGTCGCTTTCTCACCGCCATCTTTTGGGCGCACTAGCACACTTACTTGCATGTAGTAAGCATAGCTGTTTGTGCTAAAGTCATCATCGTCATCATAGTCAAATGGGAAAAACATCGAGTAGCCAAAGCCAAAACTTGGTCTGCCAAAGCCATATCCCATGCCCATTGAAAATCTAGGATCTCTTTTGGTTGTCCTAGAAAAACTTTGCACGTCGCCAAGAATGATGAAGTCGGCATTTTTGATATTTGGCTCATTTCTAAAGCCAGCCTTTGCAAATTCGCTTAAAATTTCAGCATTTACGTCTTGTCCGGTCGCGCTATTTTTAAAATTTACATAGACGCTTCTGTTTGCTTCACTAAGCGTAAAAAAGATCGGATCGCTCGTTTTTACCGAGATATTTGGCGTGCTGCTAGCACATCCGACAAAAAACACCGCCAGGACAAATAAAACTAAATTTCTCATCTTTCACTCCTATAAGAGCGATCTTATAGCACCTTCAAGCACACTTTTTGGTGTAAGACCGATAAATTTTGATCGCATCTTACCATCTTTATCAAAAAAATAGATAACCGGCACGCCCATAACGCCACCAACTGCCTTACTGAAGTAATCCACCGAAACCTTATCGCTTGTGGTTTTAAAAGTGATGTTGTGCTCTTTTAAAAGCTCAATGTCTTTATCAAAGCCCTTGCTAGGTCCTAAAATGCCAATAAACTGCACCTCTTTGCCATACTCTTTTTCAAGTGCGTTTAGATCAGGGATCGCAGCTTTACACACCCCGCAGTCCGTGCCAAAGAAAAATAGCATATAAGGCTTATCGCCTATCTTTAGGCGCTTTTCAGTAGGGAAAAACTGCGTGTCGATGCCGCTTGAGTCATTTAGTGTGATGTGGTGCTTCTCATACTGCTTGACGCAGCCCATAACTAGAGCTGCGACCAGGCACAAAAATAGAAATTTAAATTTCATTTGGCACCTTTGGATTTTCGATAGTGCGAATTTTCTCTAACTTGCCGTGTCTTAGATATACGATCTTATCGCCGTACTCGCCTAGATCTGGGTTGTGCGTGACTAGAAGTATCGTCTTACCATCTTTTCTTAGCTTGCAAAAAAGATCAAGTATGATCCTCTCATTTGCCTCATCAAGGTTACCAGTTGGCTCATCTGCTATTAAAATTTCAGGGTCATTTATGAGTGAGCGCGCGATACAAAGGCGTTGTTGCTCGCCACCACTTAGCTGGCTTGGTCTGTGTGTGAGCCTGTGAGATAGTCCAACTGCCTCAAGAGCTTTTTTAGCGTCCTCCTCATCGACTGAGCTATGATAATACTGCGCTATCATCACATTTTCAAGGGCACTAAGATATGGCACGAGGTGAAACTGCTGGAAGATAAGGCCGATCTTTTCACGTCTAAATTTAAGCGTATCGTCGGCATTTAGGTTGCTCGCATCATCGCCGCCAAGCATATAGACGCCGCTACTTGGTGTATCCATTAGAGAAAGGATATTTACAAGCGTACTCTTACCGCTACCGCTTGGTCCCATGACGCTGACCCACTCGCCCTTTTTAACCTCAAAACTTATATCATCAAGTGCTTTTACATCGCCAAAAATTTTACAAATATTTTTAAGTTCTAGTGCATTTTGCATATCATTCTCCTCTTAGTGTATCTGCCATTTTGTTATTAAGTGCCCGCTTAATCGGGTAAAACGCTGCGATCGCTGCAAAAAGAAGTGATATGACCACAGCTACTGGGATGCTTAGAATTCTAAAATCAATACTAGAATCAAATATCGCATAACCTAAAATTTGAGCTAGTAGATAACCTAAAAACGCTCCAACTAACGCTGAAATAAGTGCTGTCACAAATGTCTCAAAGCCAAATAGCCTCAATACATCTTTTTTGCTTGCACCTATAGCTCTAAGAAGTGCGATCTCACGTGACCTTGAAAGCAAGATAGCACTAAGCGTTGTATTTACGCACATTGAAGTAATGAGCAAGATGACAAGGCTCACAAGCGCCATTAGAAGTTTGATCTTCTCTAAGATGTAGCCCTCAGACTTTGAAACTTTTGCCACTGGTTTAGCAACTATTTCGTCGTTGCTAATAGTCTTTGCAAGCGATGTTATCTCGTCAAAATTTCCAAGCACAACAGCTTCAGCATAGTTTATCTTGCCAGCTTTGTTTGAAATTTGCTGAGCCAAAGATAGCGACGTGATCAAAAGAGCGTCCTCTTTGTCGCCACTTGCCACTACGCCTTTTATCTTTACATTTATGCTCTCATTTGAGCCAATAGCGCGAATTTCTATATCATCGCCTGCTTTAAAGCCAGCTTGACGAGCAAGATCGACGCCTATTAGCACGTTTTTATCGTCAAAATCAACATTTATCATAGTTCCATCTCTAACATCTAAAAACGGCTTAACCTTTTTTAGATTGCTAAATTTTGTCCCCATGACGATGGCATTTGTCGGACCGATATTTGCCTGAGCAAAGAGATATCCACTCTCACCAAGAAGCTTGTCTTTTGGCACTTTAGCGATCATTTCATTATAAGTTTTTTCGCTCATATCATCGCTTGTCGCCATATCTTTTGGAGCAAAGATCATATTTGCACCATAAGTTTTTAACTCGCGTGAGACCTTTGAGTCGATGTCCAGATAGACATTGACAAATGCCGCACATACGCACGCTCCAAGCAAGATCGAGATGACGATAACCATAACCCTTGATGAGCCATTTTTTAGGCTTTTGTAGATTATATTGTAAAAGAATTTGCTATTTGCGGTCATATAGCACCTCCGCAGGTAGTAAATTTATGACGTTTCTCATTGGCATTAGCGAGCCAACGACTGAGATAAGCAAGGCAAATGCCACGCTAATTGGCAGCACGATCCATGCTATGCCTATGCCGTGAGAGAAGATGATATAAGACATCACGTAGCTTAGTGCGTATCCTAAAAATGCTCCCGTGATGCCTGCAAAAAAGGCAACCACAAGGCTCTCGCTAGCAAAAAGTGCGTAAATTTCAAAGTTACTTGCGCCTATTGCTTTTAAAAGGCCGATCTCTTTTTTACGGCGGTAAATTTCACTTGTCATTAGCGATGTTATACCGATAGCTGAGACCACAAGAGCGATGATACTAACGATACCCATTAAGCTTTGAATTTTCTTTACGATATTACTCTCAGCGTCACTTACTTGAAGGCTTGCTTTTGCGCTAACGTTTGGTAAATTCTCTTCTATCTGAAATGCGATAGAGCCTGCATAGGCCGAGCAGTACCATTTGTCGTACTCTGCGCTATCAAGGTTGTCTAAATTTCGTCTAGCCTTTAGCGATAGGTCGTTTTCTGGGATCGTCATGGCTGAGACCTCAGCTTTTGTATATGAGCCAGCGTGTCCTGAGAGATCGCCAGCAAGTTTGAGTGAGCCAACTAGCTTATGTGCCTCATCGCTTGCTCCTTTTAAGATGCCAACCACGCTAACCTCTTTTGTGCCGTTTTTGCCCACAAGGCTAAGCTTGTCGCCAACCTTTAAGCCTTTAGCGCCTGCAAGCTCTTCGCCGACTAAAATTTCATCCATGCTCTCATCTTTTGGCCAAGCACCCTCAACGCCCCAAAATCCATACAAGCTCTTAACGCCTGTGCTAAATTCTGGCTCATCTTTTAGTCCGATATTTTTATCAAAATATGTCCCCTCAAAGCTAAACTCATCGCCCTTAGCGTCTTTTACCTTTGTCTCTAAAAACGGAGTAAAAGCGACGATGTTATTTCGCCAAAAGATCTCTTTTATCTTGTAGATATCAGCTTCTGGGAGTAAATTTTGTGATTTTAGTGGGGTGAAATTTTTACCCTCGATCTCGATGCTTAGGCTCTCACCGCGTGGCAAAACGACGATATTTGAGCCATATCCTCTAAGCTCGCTTGCCACTTGATCGCCGATTTTTAGCGTGATATTTAGCATGCAAGCTATCAAAAGAGCAGCTAGCAAGATGGTGATAAACGCCATCGTCTTTTGCACCTTTGAACCAGTGATCGAGCTTTTTATCATTCTTAGTTGCATATTTTTCATTTTAACGTTCCATTTGTTTCTACATATTTTTCTGGATTTGCTTCAAATTTCGCCTGAGTTTCGTTGCTCTCAAAGAAATATGTGCGTCCATAGTATAAATATGATCTTGAATCAAGATTGCTCACCTTTTTGTGGCTTACAGGATCAAGCACCATCTTTTCGACAACCTTACTAAAGTAGTTTGCCCCTGCGACGATCGTTTTATAATCCACTATGATATTTTTACCATCAAAGGTAAATGCCATAGGGATCGGGTTACAACCGCCCTCTTTGCCAACTGAAGGCAAGAAAATTCTAACATTACAAGAGATACAAATAAGGTCATTGCCTCTTTTTATGTAGCCCATATCGCCGCAAATCATGCATGAGTCAAAGACGATGACAGGCGAGACGCGGTCGCTAAAGCGGTTTAGCAAGAAAAATCTTATCTGCTTGCCCTCATCTGTGATGTAGGCAAATCTGTGAAGTTCATTATCTTTTAACATATCAACATCAAATATAAATTTATCTCCCACTGGCTCAACCAAGACTGGCTCTGAAATTTGAGGTGGGCGAGATGCGTAAAGATCAAAATAAAGTGAAAAGCCAAGCGCTATTAAAACGCTGCAAAATGCAAATTTTGCATTGTCAAAGACATTTTCTCTAATGGCTTTTGTAAAGCGGTATTTGATAGAGCCAAACGTGCTCTTATCGATACTTTTTGGCATGAAGCAAAGTGCGATGATGCATAAAAGTAGGATCACAACTATATAAAAATAGGCACTAAATTCTGTGACATAGATGCCTTTTGCGCTGATAGATAAAATTTGAGAATTTAGCTCGCTACTTATCTTTAAAGCGCCTGCACGTAAAAGCTCAAGTGCAGTTTGCGAGCTTCTATCAACTAGCAAAAATACTAATGTGATAAAAGCTAAAATTTTAGCTACTGATGATGGGATGCTAGATTTTAAATTTGAAATGAAGAAAAATAAAAATAGCATCAAGATCATCGCAAAGATCATCAAAAAGAAGCTTATAACTGAAAGCGTGTCAAGCAGCTCGCCGCCAAATAACGGGAACAAAGCGCTACTTGAGCTATAACCAAAGCCAAAGCCGATGCCTAAAATAAAAAATGTTACGATTTTTGCTATCTTAAGCTCGAAAAATATCCATAAAATGCTAATTAGTAGAAAAACCAGTGTCACTGAATCTATGAAAATTTTAAACTGGTCATCAACAAGCGCATGACGAGCAGCTTTAAAGATAAGCACACCAGCAACAACACCAAGAAATGATGGTAAAAAGATCGTTTTTAAACTTTTGCCATTGTTATTTAAGGCAGCAAAAAGCGTAAATCCAAGGAGGGCTAAAAAGACCTGATAGAAGTAAATTGACATAACTAAACCCTATGAGAATTTTTAAAAAGGGGCGAGAACGCCCCAAAGTAATTATTTAACAGGACCACCTGTCCATTGAAATTTATAAGTTGTTGTGAAAGGCTCAAACCATTTACCAACACCAGTCTCTTTGTCAGCGTGGCGACCAAAGCCTTGTTTTTCTGGATTGTCGATGTGGAATTTAAGCTCATAGTTACCAACACCTGTATCCATTTTTACGTTAGCACCGTAGTGTGGGCCATCGCTTGCAACCATAGGCATAAATGTACCTTTTTTAGTTTTACCATTATCAAGGTTTTTTAGCTCATAGTTGATCTTTAGATATGGGATCCACTCGCCTTCGCCAAAGCCGTTTTTGTTGCCTTTTATAGCGTGGATGTCAGCTTCTAAGTGAAGATCAGCCAAGCTTGGAGCTAGATCAACGCCTTTTGGCTCCATATCGATTGGTTCAAGATAAACTGCAGCTATCTCCATGCCATTAGCCTCTACAGGCTCGCCGATTGGGTGTTCTCCAGCAAGTGCAAAACCAGCTGCTAGGCTAAGTGCTAGAGCTGAACTAAGAATTTTATTCATATCCTCTCCTTTATATAAGATTAGTTTTTATTTTGTTTTGATTTCATGATAACGATGCCTATAATTAGGGCAAGCACCATAATGATTTGAGGTACTAAGCTCTCGTAATATGGCATAAGTCCTAGCCAGTCTCTCATCCAGTCAGGAAAATTTAGTCCTTTTATGATAGTTGGGATGAAAATTTTGCCCTCAACTAGCTCGCCAACGCCTTTGCCAACAAAGACGATCGACATGTAAAAGATGATAGCTGATGTAAATATAAAAAATGGCTTAATAGGAATTTTAATAGCGAAAATTTTAAATAAGAAATAGACTATTAAAAGAACGATAAGACCTACAACAAAGCCAGCTGCGATCATTGAGTAGCCAGCTGAGTCTTTTGCGTCAAAGATAAGCGCTTGATAAAATAGCACTGTCTCAGCGCCCTCTCTAAATACCGCTAAAAATACAGTCCACCAAAGCATCGTGCTTGAGCCACTTGAGATAGACTCAGATAAGTGAGATTTGATGTAGTCGTTCCATTTTTTAGCGCCAGCATTTGAAAGAAGCCAGAAGCCAACATAAAATAGAAGTCCCACTGCAACAAGCATCGTGATGCCTTCCATAAGCTCTCTTTTTTGACCTGCTGCCTCGCCAAAGATGATGTTCATTATCCAAGCCATGACAAAGCTTAAGATGACAGCCACGCCAACTGAGCTATATACGACCTTGCCCATAGATTTTGCATTGCCAGTTTTTACAAGATATGCAACGACGGCTGCAACGATGATAAGAGCTTCAAAGCCCTCTCTTAAGATGATAGTTAGCGCCCAGATAAATAGCGTCCAAGGTGAGCTTGAACCGCTAGTTTTCTCAAGTGCAGCTGCTAGCTGAGATGACATCTTGCTTGCGCTCTCTTCAAGTGTTTTTTCGTCTGCACCTGATTTCATAAGGGCTACAAGGTTACCAAATGTAGCTTCGATAGCTGTTTTTAAATTTACATCTATCGCACCTACTTTGTTCTCCATGCCGCTACCTTCAAACTCATCAAAGTAGATGTCTTGGATATCGCCCATAGCTTTAGCGCTATTGCCGCCTTTGTAAAGCGCGATGGCTGCTTGAATTTTGTCATTTATGTTTTTAACAGTTTGAGTGTAGTCTGTGCCACTATCTTCGCTGCTATCGCTAGATGCTGCACTACTCATATCAACTTTTGCTAGTTTTACTGTTTCAGCTGGGAGTTTTGCAACGGCATCATAAGCTAGTTTTTTGATCTCTTCTAGCTTTGTTTTAAAATCATCTTTTGTTATGCCATTTGTGATGCCACTGATCGCTTCACCCATCTTTCTTTGGATGTCAGCATCTATGCTTTTGCCATTTTCTATATATTGACGAACGGCGATTTCAAGTTGAGTGTTTCTATAATCATTAAATTTAGCATCTTGGATAGAATTTTTAGCATCATCTTGTTTATCGCTCTCGTAGCTTGCTATGGCTTTATCCAAAGTAGCTGATAAATTTTCAAATGCTACCTTCCACTCAGGGATAAATTTAGAAGTGTCATAGCCACTTGTAGCAGCTTGTGCTGGGCTGTCTGAGTACTCACCAACAAGCTTATGTCCATTTAAAATAACTGGCAAAACTTCAGCGATTTCGCTATTTATCTGATCTATTCTTTTTTGCACATCATCTGGTGCTTCGCCAGCTTTTATCGCCTTTCTGATCTCGCCAAACTGCTTCTCCATAGAGTAAGCTTTTTTCTGACCTAAATTTATTCTGATGCCAGCTTCGACATCTTCAAATAGACCAAAATAAGCATTTTGAGTATCGCTAACTGCTTGCTCGACGTTACCAGCTCTATACTCTGTTATTACTTTTTGTAATGACTCTTTTATCTGAGCTGCGACTTGTGTGTAGTCGTCATTTTTTGCTACAAGCCAGATAGGCAGTAGCATGATAAGCATAAATTTAAAAAATTTATTCATTAGTTAAACCACCTGTAAAATATATTTTGCCCGAATATTAGCAAGCCTTTACTTTGATTAAAATAAAAACGATTATCATAAAAGAATGTAAATTGAAAGCATAAATAATATTTTTTACAATCTAATAATCAACTTTACGTAAATTTAGGGCTTTAGAGGGTTAGATCAAAATTTCATATCGAGATAAAAAAGTTATATATTTTTGCTAATTTCAATAGATAAGAAAAATTATTGATGAAATTTTAGATTATAAAAATCATAAAAATAATTTAAATTTTATAAATTTAAAAGGAGAGCAAGCGCCCTCCTTAGTGTTATACGTTTAGTCCTGTATTTCTTAGCATAACGCGTTTGCGATATACATTTGAAACCTCAGCAGCGTCGCCAACTAAAAGTGCGTTTGTAGAACAGATAGCCGCACACATAGGCACTTTGCCCTCAGCCATTCTGTTTTGACCGTAAAGCTCTCTCTCCTCGTGTGAGTTAGTTGGCTCTGGACCGCCTGCGCACATAGTGCATTTATCCATTACGCCTTTTACGCCAAATGCCCCGTCTCTAGGGAACTGTGGCGCACCAAATGGACAAGCATATAAGCAGTATCCACAGCCTATGCACTTGTTTTTATCATGAAGCACGATGCCATCAGCTCTAATGTAGAAGCAATCAACCGGACAAACTTGCTCACAAGGCGCGTCGGTGCAGTGCTGGCACGCGATAGTGGTTGATACCTCTTTACCCTCGATACCATCGTGAAGAGTGATGACCTTTCTTCTATAAATTCCCACTGGAAGCTCATGAGCAGAAGAGCAAGCGACTTGACATCCAAAGCAGCTGATACATCTATTAGTATCTACAAAAAATTTCATTCTTGCCATTTTTCTCTCCTTACTCTTTACCTAGGGCGTCTCTTTCGCCATACTCGTGATAAAACGACGTTTTAAAGGTGTTCTCTTCAGCTTTTTCTATGCGGCAAAGACCTGCGTTAAATTCTGAAATTTGAGTAACAGGGTCAAATCCGTAGTTAGTAACTGTGTTAAAGCTCTCGCCGATAACATAAGGCTTAGTGCCCTCTGGGTAGCGAGCTGAGAGATCGACACCTTGCATAACGCCAGCGAAGTTGTAAGGCATACAAATTCTATCTGGAGTTACCATATAGCTGTGGTAGCACCTTACTTTGATCTTCGTGCCTTGTGGGCTGTGGATCCACATCATATCGCGATCTTTTATGCCGTATTTTAAAGCAAGCTCAGGATGGACGTTAGCAAACATCTCAGGTGTGATGGCTGAGAGATATTTACTTGTTCTTTCGATCATTCCCGCACCACTTAAATTTACAACGCGTTGCGTGCTAAATACGATAGGGAATTCTTTTGACCAGTCTTTTGCTTGTTGCTCTGACTTAAATTTAGTAGAAACACGGAAATTTCTAGCTTGATCATCAAATGTCGGATACTTTTGGACAAGATCCCAGCGTGGTGAGTGGATAGGCTCTCTATGTTTTGGGATAGGATCAAGAAATTCCCAAACGATAGCTCTAGCCCTTGCGTTACCATACGGCACGACCCCTTTTTCACGGCATTTTTCTAAGATGATACCGCTGTAGTCCATGCTCCAGCTAGGTCCTATCTTAGCTTTTTCTTCTTCTGTTAGAGTGATGCCTAGGACTTTTTCTATATTATCTTTAGTTATTTGTGGGTAGCCACCTTTTATGGCTGAGCCAACAAGTGTGCTCTCATCGCTAGCTAGCTGACTAACGCCGTTATGCTCTAGGCCAAAGCGGTTTCTAAAGCCAGAGCCGCCCTCTGCATAAGACTTGCTCATATCGTAAAGTATCGGTGTGCCAGGGTGTTTTTCATCCCATGCTGGCCATGGCTTGCCGTAGTACTCGCCTTTTACCTCGCCACCAAGACCTATTAGCGTATCTGGGTCAAATTTATCCCAGTTTGCTTGGTGACGTCTAAACATCTCAGCAGTTCTGCCACCATAACCGATAGAATTTCCAACCCTTGCTATCTCGTTTGTCGCATCATCTGGCCATACAAAGTCATCTTTAACTTGTTTTAGCTCTCTATCTACGACAGCCATCTTCATGCCTTTTACATATTCATCGTAAAAGCCAAATTTCTTAGCAAATGCAAACATTACTTCGTGATCGCCCTTGCTCTCATAAAGTGGGTCAACGACTTTAGTTCTCCACTGACCTGAGCGGTTTGTAGCGTTTAGGTGACCTTCGTTTTCAAAGGCAGTTGCCACTGGCAAGATATAAACGCCATCTTTTCTATCTGAAAGGATAGAAATTTCATTTACAAATGGCTCAGCAACTACGATCATATCTAGTTTTGAAGCCGCTTCTTGAATTTTAGCTAGGTGCGCCATAGATGTTAAACCAGTTCCTTGAACCCAAAGAACTCTTAACGCACCACTGCTAAAGGTATTTTCCTCTTTCAAGACGCCTTGCCACCATTTTGAAAGTGACCAGCCTTTTTCATTTCTCCAGTTTCTATCCTCTGGATTTTTAGGATCGTGATAATAATACTCTTCAAAAACAGTGTTTTTAACTGGTGTGCCACCTTGTTTTGGCTCTTTAGTTGAGACTGCAAAGCGTTTGATAAACTCATCATAATCAACGCCCCAGCCTTGGCAGTAGTACTTCCAAGCCGCGTCAGTTAGTCCGTAATACATCGGCAAGCTATCTGAGAGGTTACACATATCGGTTGAACCTTGAACGTTGTCGTGACCACGGATGATGTTACAGCCGCCGCCTGGTTTGCCCATGTTGCCTAGGATTAGTTGAAGGATAGGTAAAATTCTCGTATTTGAGCTACCAACTGAGTGCTGAGTGATGCCAAGTGCCCAGATCACAGTGCCTGGTTTTGTATGAGCTAGGATATTTGCAGCTTCCATTAGCTTATCAACTGGCACGCCTGTAACGTCAGATGTGACCTCTGGTGTCCAGTGCTCAGCCTCTTTTGCTATCTCGTCGATGCCGTAAGTTCTATTTTTTATAAATTCTTTATCTTCCCAGCCATTTTTTAAGATGATATGGATAAGGCCATAAACAAGTGCTATATCAGTGCCTGATCTTTGTCTTAGGTATAGATCAGCGTGAGCGGCTGATTTTGTAAAATTTGGATCAGCTACGATCACTTTTGCGTTGTTTCTATCTTTTGCTTGCAAAGTGTGCTTCATGCCGCCAACTGGATTTGCCACAGCTGGGTTTGCACCTATTATAAATATACATTTTGAATTTGCAGCCATATCTCCAAAGTGGTTTGTCATCGCGCCATAACCCCAAGTATTCGCCACACCGGCGACTGTTGCGCTATGTCAAATTCTTGCTACGTGGTCGTTGCTGTTTGTGCCCCAAAACGCAGCAAATTTTCTAAAGTAATATGCTTGCTCGTTGTTAAATTTCGCAGATCCTAAGAATATAACGCTATCAGGACCATCTTCTTTACGGATCTGAAGCATCTTATCGCCGATCTCATTTACAGCTTGATCCCATGAAATTCTCTGCCATTTGCCATCAACCTTTTTCATAGGATATTTGATGCGTTGTTTGCTGTGTGTAAGGTCGATCTGATCGATACCTTTTGAGCAGTGTGAGCCTTGAGATATCGGGTGAAACATCGCCATATCTTGGCGAACCCAAACACCATCTTGTACCTCAGCCTCGATGCCACAGCCTGCTGAGCATATAGAACAAATAGTTCTAACCTTTTTTGAGCCAGGGAAAGGATCTTTTATCTCCTCTGCGCTAGCGTGTCTTATCGTATCATTTTGTCCAAAAGCCATTGTGGTGCCAGCACCAAGTGCGGCTAGCTTTAAAAATGAACGTCTTCCTATACGTGCATCACTCATGGTTTTCTCCCTTAGTATGCGATTTTATAGTAGGTTTCCCAGTTTTTGCTTTTTTTATAAAGCACCTCTTTTTTGTTTGACTTGCCTACGACAACGCCATTGTCATCAGGAGCCAAGTCATCGCTAGTCACTTTTGCTACAGCTGAGACTGCGAGTACTCCGCTGGCAGCACCGACTTTTAGAGATTTTTTGAGAAAATCTCTTCTTGATCCTTGCATTTTTCCTCCTTATGCCTCAAAATTTTTGAGAAATTTGGTTCAATAATATGTAAAATTTGCATATTTAGAATTTCTAAAATATCGCAAACAGCCTATTTTAGGGTATTTTAGCGCCCTAAAGTTAAACTATGTAAATTTAGCATATTTCTAAGTTAAGCAAAGTAAATATAAAAGTTTAATTAAGAATGTTAAGTATTTATTAAAAATATAGTTAAATATACTTTAAATTTATAAAATTTATTTGTAGTAGAAATTCTAGGGAGAGCTCCCTAGAAAATGTTATTTTAGATCGCTTTTATTTACGATAAATGGCACTGATCTAACACCAGCTGCAAAGTATTTTTTGCGCAGATTATCGATCTTTGCGACATCTTCTTTACTAACGCTCTTATCATCTACATTGTAGTCTTCAGCGTAGTATTTTCTTAAAATTTTAACCTTATCACTGTCACTCTTAGCAGCTTTTGCATCTTTGTAGATTAGTGAGCTTTTTTGAAGTGATGAGATGTCATGCACTGGAGTTAGGACGATCTCAACGTTGTTATCTTTTAGCGTTGTCTCGATCTTTGCTAGCTCAGCTCTGCAGTATGGGCACTCAGGGTCTGAAAACATTATGATAGTTGGCTTTTTAGGATCGCTGCCAAGAACGATGATGTTTGCCTTGTCCTCATCTTTATAAATTTTAGAAATTCCCTTTGCGATGACCTCTTTTTTCACTTCAGCTAGGTATGATTTTTGCTCTTTTAGATCGATCACGTCTGGGAAGATGAAGTCGCCTTTTGTAAATACTATCTCATCTTGTGAGTTGCCATCTTTGCTTAACTTCACAACGACAGCTTCGATGTCGCCTGCAACTTTGTGACGGTCAGCTACCTTTACTTTTACACTGCTATCAACCATTTGAGAGTAGAACTCCTCTATTTGCTTATCGCTTGCTGCCATTAGGCTAGTTGCCGCGATGATTGAGGCTAAGATCACTTTTTTCATTTTTATCCTTTTTAAAAATTTGGCGGATTATATTTGCTTTTTGTAAATGAATACTAACCGCGAAAAACTCTATCATTTCCCTGCTTCATTATGTCACTCTCAAGATCGAGCTGCTCAAGGTAGGCGATTATATATTTTCTACTTAAATTTAGCTCATCTTTTGCGTTTGTGACATTTACAAAGCCTTGATTTTTTATGATCTCTCTTAGCTTATCAAGTGCCATTTTTAGCGAATTTCTAGTTATAAAAAGGTTATGCTCTAGCCTTACGACCCTGCCCATTGCGGTTAGTTTTTTAAGAGCGTTATCGCCACTAACCCTATCGATCTCTAACTCATCATATATATTATATGGCGCAGTTGGGGCTAGCTTTCCACTTTCTAAAATTTCATAAATTTTCTCTTCAAGCCTAACTTTTAGTTTGCTAAGATCAACGCCTTTTTTTGTATAGACGCCACTATCTTTTGAGATTAAATTTATACTTTCAAGCTCATCAAGCGCTTTTTGTGCTAAATTTTGACTAGCCCAAGCAAGTTTTAGGCTGATACTTTGAGCTGAAAAGACAGCAAATTCATTCTTTTCTATCATAAATTTAATGGCTGATTTTATCCGCTCAACCGCGCTTAGATCGTAGATATTTAAAGCCTTTTCATCGACAAAGACGTTTGAGACTTTTTTAGCAACTGCCAAGGCCTCTTCGTGACTTAGACCAAATCTTTGATAAGAAGAGATGATGCCAAAACCATTTTTGTGGGCTTCTTTAAGTATAGAAAAGGCTTCAACAAAATCATGCTTTAAAAGCGAGGCTAAAAAGAGAATTTTACCAGCCTTTTTTAGTGGCTCAAGCACAGGATTTAGCACCCTACCACCGCCTATCACGCGCGCATCTGATATGAGAACAAAGGCCTCGTCAAATTTCAAAAACATATCGCTTTGAAATTTAAAGCTCACAAAGTAGCTATCATCTTTTTGGCTAAGGATTAGCACCTTTGCGGGCACGTTTTTAGCGCCCACGCAAAATGTCACGCTTTGAGAGTGGATGAGATTTTTAGCAGTTACGACTGCATCAACCTCTCTAAATCCCCTAAAAAAGCCCTTTTTGCTAAGTAGCTGACCCTTTTTTAGCTCGCTAAGCTCTATGCCAGTTAGATTAAGCGCCACGCGGCTGCTAACTCCGGCGCTATCAACGAATTTATCGTGGCTTTGCACGCTTCTTACTAGCACCTCTTTGCCAGCGTCGTAGTTAAAAAGCTTCTCGTTTTTACTAACGCTTCCCTCTATAACGGTGCCAGTTACGACATTTCCGATACCTTTTAGACTAAACACCCTATCGATGTAGTATCTAAAAACGCCGTCCTCATCGCGCTTTTTGGCTCTTAGCGTAAAGAGGTAGTTTCTAAGCTCATCGATGCTCGCCTTATCCTTTATGCTAACGGCAAAAATTTCTAAAATTTGCAGGTTTTTAAATTTAGAAATTTCATCTCTTATCTCTTTTTTTCTTAAATTTATGGTGGCTTCATCTACTAGATCGCACTTTGTAAGCGCAACGATCACAGATTTCACGCCAAGAAGATTTAAAATTTCAAGGTGCTCCAAGCTTTGAGGCATGAGCCCGTCATTTGCCGCCACCACAAACAAGCACGCATCAAAGCCGTATGCGCCACTTATCATCGTTTTTATGAGATTTTCATGCCCTGGCACGTCGATAAATGCGATATTTTCGCTATTTTTGCTTAAATTTGAAAAGCTTAGATCGATCGTTATGCCACGCTTTTTCTCCTCTTCAAGATTGTCCCCCTCAAAGCCGTTTAGCTCCTTTATAAGCGCGGTTTTGCCGTGGTCGATATGCCCTGCTGTTCCTATTATTAAACTCATTTTTCTTCCGTTCCATTTATTATTTTTATTAGCGTCTCTACGTCCTCATCTAAAAGCGATCTAAGATCGAGCATAAATTTATCATTTTCTATGCGGCCGATCACTCTTTTTTGCCTAAATTTTAGCTCGTTTAAATTTGCCTCTCCACTAAATGCAAGTGCCACGCTTGGGATCTTTTTATTTGGCATAGCACCACCCCCTACAAAGGTCGAAGTTCGCACTATCTCAAGCGGATTTTTTAAATTTTTATTTATAAAATTTGCTAAGCTTTCAAGCTCTTTTACGCTTTTGTGAAGCAGTTTTTGCGTTGTGATAAGCTCAAATTCTTTGTTTAGATAAGCTTTTATGCTCTCAGCCAAAAGCGAGATGATCACTTTATCGACGCGAAGCATCCTTAAAAGCTGATTTTTTCTAAGCTTTGCGATGAGCTCTTTTTTGCCAACTATTATGCCACACTGCACCGCGCCAAGCAGCTTATCACCGCTAAAGCTAACTAGCGAAACATCTTTTAAATTTTTTAGATCTGGCTCGTTTTTGTCTAAGTTAAATGGTAAATTTCCGTAAAATCCACTGCCAAGATCGAAATAATCTATCAAATTTCGCCTGCTTGCTAGCTCGCTTAGCTCATTTGCCGTGGTCTCTTCACTAAAGCCAACGATGTCAAAATTTGATCTATGAACCTTTACAAGCATCGCCGTCTCATCGCTGATCGCCTCTTCGTAGTCCTTTAACCTAGTTTTATTTGTCGTGCCGACCTCTTTTAGGATGCAGCCTGCGTTTGCCATCACCTCTGGCACTCTAAAACTGCCGCCGATCTCGACTAGCTCGCCCCTGCTAACGACCACTTCTCTGCCCTTTGCAAAGGTGTTTAGCACCAAAAATACAGCGCTTGCGTTGTTATTTACAACGATGGCGTCCTCAAAACCAAAGGCTCTTGCGATGAGCGAGCCAACGTAGTCATATCTGTTACCTCGGCTGCCTGTTTTTAGGTTGTATTCAAGATTTGAGTAGCCAGTGATAACAGGTGTAGCTCGGTTTAAAATTTCCTTGTCGATGACGCTTCTAGCAAGGTTTGTATGTATGGTGACACCAGTTAAATTTAGCACCCTTTGAAGGCTTGCTTCGTTAAATTTATCATACTCATCTAGGATCAAATTTATTATCTCATCGCCGCTAAAACTTGCGTTTTCATTTAAAATTTTAGCTCTAACCTCATCTAAAATTTGCCTTGCAAGCATAGTGACTAAACTCGTATCAAGCCCCCAAAATGCTTCGTTTTTTATGATCTTATCAACTTGTGGGATATTTCTTAAATCGTTCAATTTGCGCTCCTAGTAAGTTAGTTTTACCAAGCCGTGATTTTAACATAAAAATATTATAAATTAAAACTTAGAGCAAAAAAAGAGGATATAAATTTCAGAGTCTATTAATCCCATTAATATTAGAATAAGCCCGTTTTTGATAATAGGAGAAACAATGAAAGAATTTGGCTTTTATAACGATTTTGACGATGCTTTGATGCTAAATGAGCAGATAGAGATCAACAACGAAAATGGCGACTATCTAGTCTCAAACTCTCCAAAGCTAAAAGCAAACATCATCGCACCTGAGATAAATTTCTATCTTAAAAATACCACCGCAAGCGTCTTAGAAAAAGCCAAAAACACACTTTTACTCTACGAGGCAAGAGCTAGCGCCTTTGACATGGCAAAGGATGTGGATTACGAAAAAGAGGTCGGCAAAAATGTTGTCATAGTTAGCAACTCAGGCCGCGAAGAGTTAGCAAATTTACTAAAAGAAAATGGCTACAAAGTGATCGAGCTTACACACTTTGAGGTTAAATTTATATATGGCGCTGCTGGTGAGCTAAGCGTTTTGGTGCTTAGAGCAAATGACGAATTTGAGGTTGATTGCGACTTTTTCTTGGTTGAAAACGCAAGGGACTATATGCTAAAACAAAGCGGTTGCTACGAAATTTCAGGGCTAAAAGATGAAAAAGTGGTTGAAATTTTAAATGCAAAAAGCCCAAAATTTAGATACAAAAGCTTTACTCAATACGACTCATCAATCTGCCAGTATCACGAGCGCAGGACTGAAATTTGCGGTCGTTGCGCCGAGGTTTGCCCAACGGTTGCTATCTTAAAAGAGGACGAGACAAAGCACCTTATCTTTTCAGCGATCGACTGCACAAACTGCGGAAACTGCATCAGCGTCTGCCCTAGTGGCGCGCTCGACTACACACTAATGCCACAAAGCTCATTTGCCGCTGTGGCAAAGCTTTACAAAGGCAAGATCCCACTCATCGTACCTGAGGAGATGAGCCTAGATGAGCTAAACGTGAGCCTACCAGAAAATGTCCTGCCTTTTGCCATCTCAGCCGCCCACTTCTTAAGCCAAACGCACTTTTTGACACTTTTGCAAGAGAGTGGCTCGAGTGTGATTTTATATAGCAAGAGCCTTGGCAAGGGCGAAAAGGACGCCATTAGCATCTTAAATCAAATTTATGAGCTTAAATTTAAAGAGAGTGCGATCTATCACGCAAAAGACAAGGCTAGCCTTGAAAATGCGCTAAAAAAGGCTAAACTAATTGATGGCTCACAGCACTCTATCAACGAATACGCGCTGCCAAAGAGAGAAATTTTTGCCAAAAGACTTGAGTTTATCGTAGGAGAGAGCGATCTTGGCGTGGTAAAAACTGGCGAGATGATAAGATATGGCGAGGTCAAGATAAACACTGATACCTGTACGCTCTGCCTTAGCTGTGTTGGAGCTTGTAACGTAAGCGCTTTAGTGGCTGATAAAAAGACGAATTCGATTTTATTTAACCCAAGCGTTTGCACCGCCTGCGGCTACTGCGAGCTAAGCTGCGCTGAGAAAAACACCATCTCACTTGAGGTCGGCAAGCTAGCACTTAAGCCTGAGTTTTTCGTTTATAGCGAGCTTGCGCATGACGAGTTATTTGCCTGTGTGGAGTGCGGAAAAGAGTTTGCGACTAAAAAAGCGGTCGAAAAGATCGCAGCGATCATGCAGCCACGTTTTGGCAACGACAGAGCCAAGATCAAGTCACTTTACTGCTGCGCTGACTGCAAGGCAAAGATCATGGTGCAAGCCCAGCTAAACGCGATGAAAGAGGATTTATTAAATGGATAAAAATATCATAAAAGCAAGGGCATATTTTTACGAATTTTTGGCATATCCACTCTTTTTTCACACCAGTGATGAGGGGTTTGCGAGATGGAAAGAGCAGCTTAGCTACCTAGCGCAAAATCCTTTGAGCGAGCAAAGTGCAGAGGCGTTTGCAAATTTAGATAAATTTAGCTTTGATGAGCTTACAAGCGAGCAAAATGACGTTCTTTTTGGCTTTACAAATATCCCTTTAAGCGCCTCATTTTATGAAGAGGGTAGAGATAACGGCGCGGCTAGACTTAGGGTGATACACTGCCTAAACCTTAGCCCATATAGGCGTGATAAGGAGCTTTGCAAGGATAGCGAGGACTATGTTGGCTTTATATTTTTAGCGATGGCAACATTTTTAAGTGATGAATTTAATGGCGCAAAAAATATCAGTGACAAGCTATTTGGCGAGACTTTAAATTTATTTATAGATGAGTTTGGCTCGCTACTTTTAGCTCATAAAAATGCAAATTTCTTCCGCTCATATGCGATCATTTTAAAAGACTTCATCGAGCTTGAAAGAGCCGTTTTAAGCCTAGAGGCACCAGCCAAGCCACAAGGCGATAGCGTCGCGGTTGCAGCGCTTAAAAAAGAGCCTTATCAAAGCAAGATGCCAACTTTTAAAACTAAGCTTCACTGGGAGGAATTCTCCCCAGTCATCTCACACGAGTTTAAAGACTAAAATGGTTAAATTTGCTCTTACTCGAGCTAGGAGTAAATTTAACATCCGCTTCAATTTGTTATCTTGATATTTTATGATTATTAGCAATTTGGTAGTAAGCTTCTTTAAATTTTTTACAAAGGATTTACAATGGTAATGACACACTATATGGAGCTTTTATCGCTCAATCAACCTTACAATCTAATTCTCTTCATGGTGATACCTGTGGGGCTTACGGAGCTTTTAGTGGCGATGGAGTTTCTCACTATGTATCACATGGATAGCGGTAAAAATGCTGGCTATAAGGCTGTTGGCAAATTTGCTGGCATAGTGCTTGGGGTCTATTTTACAGCTCTTGTGATCTATTTTATGGCAAAAATTTATCCAAGTATAAAATGGCGTGGATATGCCGATGTCATCGCTGTCTACTCATATCTCATCAGCGTCATACCACTTCTTGGCATCGCGCTTTTAGAGCTAAATTTGATCTACAAAAACGCAAGCGAAAAGGCAAAGCTAAAGCTTCACTTTTTCCTACTCATATTTGCCTTGATCGTCGCACACGTCGCAATGATATTTGGCATGGTTGATCCTACCATAACTGGCTACAAGGCTGAAAACGGTGAGATGGGTATGCATATGAATATGCCAATGAACATGCCAGCAGATATGCCAATGCACGATCACCACAAGATGATGCAAAATATGGGTGAGATGCATATGAATATGATGATGCAAAATATGAGTGATGATAACTCAACTAATATGCACATGCATCACTAAATTTAAAAGCTCCAAATTTACTCTTTAGAGCTAGCTAGCAAGATCTCTCTAGGTCTTGCCTCAAGCTCTTTTATCTGCGTATCTTTGGGATTTATAGCGATCCTTTTAAATTTCTCCAGCCTGCTATCAAGCCCACCTTGTCCGCTCACGCTTTTAACGACCTCGTTGAAGTTATCATTTATCGATCTCACCGAGTTTCCAAGCCTATTTAGCTTCTCAGCGACGGTGCAAAATTTCTCATAAATTTCATTTGCACTCTTTAATATCTCTTTTGCCTCTTTGTTGCCATTTTCCATACGCCATAAATTTGCCACCACACGAAGTAGCGGCATGAGCGTCGTGTGCGAGACCAGCACCACTTTTTTCTCATAGCCGTAGTTAAACAAATTTGGATCAAATTTCAAAGCCTCCAAAAATGCCGGCTCAACTGGCACAAACATCAGCACAAAATCAGGGCTTTTCACAAGCAATGAGTAGTCTTTTTTAGCTAGCTCGTCGATGTGCTTTTTTATTGAGGCGATATGCTCGCCAAGGGCTAGTTTGCTCTGCGCCGGGTCAGCCGCCGCAACCGCCTTTTCGTAGGCATGGAGTGAGACTTTGCTGTCTATTATCATCTGTTTGTCGTCTGGGAAATTTATGACAAAGTCAGGTATGAGCTTTTTGCCGCTCACGTCAAAACCCTCTTGCGTCACGTAGTGCGTGCCCTTTTCTAGTCCAGCAGCCTCAAGTGTGCGCTCAAGCTGCATCTCGCCCCAGTTACCAAGGACCTTGTTGCTGCCTTTTAGTGCCGTGCTTAGCGAGTTTGCCTCTTTTGACATATTTTTGCCAAGCTCGACCACCTCTTTTAGCTGCGCACTAAGCTCGCCTGCGCTCTTTTGCGAGTCACTGTGGGCGTCATTTACCCTCTTTTCAAAGCTTACTATCTTCTCCCCAAGTGGCGTTAGCAAGAGCTCAAGCGACTCTTTGCTATTTTTTGAGAAATTTGCACTTTTTTCTTCAAATATCTTATTTGCAAGGTTTGCAAACTCTAAATTTAGCTCGTTTTTCACCTTTTTTAAATTCTCTTCTTGCGATCTTAGGATATTTTCTTTGGCCTCGATCTCACTTTTTAGTGCGACGATAGCGCGTTTTAGCTCATTTTCACTCTCATTTGATCTTTTTAGCTCATCCTCTTTTGCGCCAAGCTCGTTTTGCAAATTTAAAGATAGCGACTTTGCCATCTCAGCCATCTTTGTCTGGCTGCCAAGCTCCTCGTTTAGACGCCTTAGCTCGCGCTCTAGCTCGTCCTCTTTTTCATCTTTTTGCTTGAGCGAAATTTTATACTCGTCTAAATTTTTAGCTAGCTCATTTATCTTGTCGTTATTTGCTTCAAGCTTTGCTCTTTGCTCGATATTTAGTCGCTCGCTATCTTTTAGCTCATCTTGTAAATTTTCTAAAGCTTCTCTTTGCTTTGTCTTTTGCAAATTTGCATTTATCAAAAAAGCTACTAGTATCACGCAAAGAAGCGCAAGAGCTGCCACCAAAATATATAAATTTTCTATCGTTAGCACTAAAATTTCCTTTTAAATTTTGGCTTTATTATATTTGAAAATTTGTAAAAGAGTTGTGAAAAATAGCTTGCAACTGAAAAGGAGAGATAAAATTTAGTGGTTAAATTTAATAAATTTAGGCGAAGTATTTTTCGCTTAGACGAGACGAAATTCGATTTTTAAGCGGAGCGTATATGTGATACGTGAGCATTAAAAATCGAATTTCAACGAAATATAAGTAGAAAAAGACAAGCCTAAAGAGTCTAAATTTTAAACTTCGTATCTCTCGCCTGGCTTCATTTCTATCATCTCCCACGGCAACCCCTGCTTATTTAGCTCGTCCATAAAAGGTTTTGCGTCGAAGTTTTCCATGTTAAAGACGCCTTTGCCGCTCCAGATGCCTTTTGCGACCATTAGCGAGCCGATCATCGCTGGCACGCCTGTGGTGTAGCTAACAGCCTGCGCGCCTGTCTCAGCGTAGCAAGCCTCGTGGTCGCAGACGTTGTAGATATAGACTTGGCGCTCTTTGCCATCTTTTAGCCCACGTATCACGCAGCCGATGTTTGTTTTGCCTTTTGTGCGTGGGCCAAGGCTTGCAGGGTCAGGTAGAAGCGTCTTTAAAAACTGGATCGGCACGATTTTCATGCCGTTATGCTCGACCTCGTCGATGCGTAGCATTCCCACGTTTTCTAGGCACTTCATGTGAGTTAGATAGCTTTGTCCAAAGGTCATAAAAAAGCGAATTCTCTTTAGCCCTTTGATGTTTTTAACTAAGCTTTCAAGCTCCTCGTGATAGAGCAGGTAGCTGTCCTTGACGCCAACTTTTGGGTAGTCCCACTTAAACATGATCTCCATAGGTTTTGTCTCGATCCATTTGCCAGCCTCCCAGTAGCGGCCATTTGCGCTAACTTCACGTAAATTTATCTCTGGGTTGAAATTTGTCGCAAAAGCATAGCCGTGATCGCCGGCGTTGCAGTCTAGGATGTCGATCTCGTGGATCTCGTCAAATAAATTTTGCTGTGCATAGGCGCAAAACACGTTTGTCACACCTGGGTCAAAGCCAGAGCCAAGAAGCGCCATGGTGCCAGCGTTTTTGAAGTCACCATCTTTCGCCCACTGAAGCTTATACTCAAATTTTGCAGTGTCTGGGTGCTCGTAGTTTGCGGTGTCGATGTAAGGTATGCCAGCCTTTACGCAAGCGTCCATAAGGGTTAAGTCTTGATACGGCAGCGCGACGTTTAGAAGCAAGTCAGCCTTTGTTTGTTTGATGAGCTCCACCACGGCCGCTGTGTCGTCAGCGTCGATTTGCGCGGTATTTATCTGCACGCCAAGGCGATCTTTTATAAATTTAGCGATCGCGTCGCACTTGCTTTTTGTGCGGCTTGCTAGGGTGATATTTGTAAAAACGTCCGAGTTCATCGCACATTTTACGGTTGCGACTTGGCTAACGCCACCTGCTCCGATGATTAAGATATTTGACATTTTTGGCTCCTTAAAATTTTAGTGATTTTAGCAAAGTTAATATAAATTTCTAGCTTCAAAAGGTAAAATGAGCCAAATTTTAAAGGTAAAAAGATGAAGAAAATTTTGCCATTTTTAGCGCCTATTTGCCTCTTTGCAAGTAGCTGCGACGAGCTAGTGCAAGAAAGCGTGAATGAGTTTTATAAAAGTGATAGAAATTTAGCTCGCGCTATAAATTTAGCCGAGCAAGCGACTGATGTCTGCTTAAAAGAGGGCAACACCGAGCAGGCGATCACTTCGCTAATAAATGGCGCCAGCATGTGTATGGTAAATAAAGAGCCTCAAAAGGCACTAGAGCTCTCGCAAAAAGCCCTAGAACTCGCGGCAAACGTTAGTGACAAACTGCTACTAGCTCGCTCTTATCAAAACATAGGCGCAGCAGAAAAGATGCTAGGCAAATACGACGAAGCGCTTGCTAGCTTTTATGAAGCTCAAAAAATTTATGACACCAACTCAAATACGCCGATGCGTGACGAGCTGCTTTGCATAAAGTCCATCGGCAGCACCTACTACATGAAAAATGACTTTGCAAAAGCCTACGACAAGCACATTTTAGCGTTAAATTTACTTGATATCACGCCAGATCTAAGCAATAACGAGCTTGTGCGATCAGAGCTTTTAATAGAGGTCGCTAACGACCTAGCAAAGCTTGATGGAAAAGATCAAGCCGCCAAAAACTACAAAGAAGTGCTTGAAATTTTAAAAGGTAAAGAGCAAAACCCTCGCGCGCTGGGCCTTTTGGAGCGAGCCAGCAAAGGGCTAAAGGAGCTTAACTAAAGTTTTTCTTTAGGCTCTTTAGTACGAAATTTGCAAGTTCAAGCCCTTTTGAGCGATGAGAAATTTTAAGCTTTGTCTCGTTATCTAGCTCGCCAAGCGTCTTTGTAAAGCCATCTGGGATAAAGAGTGCATCGTAGCCAAAGCCGTTTGTGCCGCGCTCCTCATCTATCGCTTCACCATACATAAAGCCATGCGTCGTGTAGTCGCCAAATTTCGAGCTAATAGCGATACAGGCGGTGTAGTGAGCTGGTGAGCTCTTTAAATTTAGCGCCTTTAGCTTGCTAATTAGCTTTGCTCTATTGTTTGCGTCATTTGCGTTCTTGCCGCACACTTTGCCATTTTCATCAAGGTCAAAGTAGCGCGCTGAGTAGATCCCTGGCTCACCACCAAGCGCATCCACACTGATGCCACTATCATCGCTAAGTGAGACAAATTCGCCCTCAAGCCCCTGTTCTTTAAGCTTTGCAAAGACGGCTCTTGACTTTATGAGCGCATTTTGCTGAAAAGTGCTACCATCTTCAACGATCTCAAATGGCTTTACAACCTCACTTAAAGCGTAAATTTCATAGCCTTTTAAAAACTCTTTTATCTCTTTTACTTTGTCTAAATTTGATGTCGCAAGCACGATTTTCATCGCAAAACTCCTTGATTTTTGGGCGTATTTTACAAAAAAGTAGATTAAATTTTTAAATTTAAATTAGTGTTAAAATGATAAACTTAGTCCTTTTAAAAATAAGGGAAAATTTATGTTAAAAAGCGTTTTGCCACTATCTTTTATTGTAGCTAGCAGATTTTTTGGGCTTTTCATAGTCCTACCGGTGCTTAGCCTCTATGCGCTAAATTTAAGCGGCGCAAATGAGTTTTTAGTGGGGCTAATAGTAGGCGTCTATGCGATCTCACAGATGATATTTCAAGTGCCCTTTGGCGCTCTCTCAGATAAGATCGGCCGCAAAAAAGCACTAACTATCGGCCTTTTGATATTTGTGGCTGGCTCTATCGTCTGCGCGCTGGCAAGTGAAATTTACACGATGCTTTTTGGTAGATTTTTACAAGGTGTAGGAGCCGTAGGAGCCGTGGCAACAGCGATGATAAGCGACTTTGTAGCTGAGGAAAACCGCTCAAAAGCCATGGCGATCATGGGCGCTTTTATAGGGCTTAGCTTCACGCTTTCGATGGTGCTTGGACCGCTTCTTGCCAAGGACTACGGGCTTTCAAGCCTCTTTTATCTAAGCGCCGCACTTAGCTTGCTTTGCGTCGTGCTGCTCTACACCGTCGTGCCAAAAGAGATAAAAGTGAGCGCAAAGGCTGAAAAGGTGCCATTTGGCAAGCTATTTTTACAAAAAGACTACATGATCATAAATTTCACCTCTTTCATGCAAAAGATGCTCACAAGCATCGCATTTTTAGTGATCCCGATCGTTTTAGTAAAAGAGTATGGCTATGAGAGTGGCGAGCTTTACAAGGTCTATACGCTTGGCGCTGTGCTTGGCTTTTTGGCTATGGGGCTAGCTGGCGCACTTGGCGATGGCAAGGGGCTTAGCAAGGTCATCTTGATAGCTGGCACATTACTTTTTGCCCTAACCTACGCCATTTTTGCCCTTAGCTTTACGAAATTTCTCTTTGTGGTTGGCATCGCGGTATTTTTTATAGGCTTTAACCTTCACGAGCCAATCATGCAATCAACCGCGACGAAATTTGTAAAATCCTCACAAAAAGGCACCGCTCTTGGCATCTTTAACTCATTTGGCTACTTTGGAAGCTTCGTTGGGGGCGCGTTTGGCGGATACATCATGCACGCTTTTGGTTTTAAAGTGCTTGCCATCATCTGCGTGGTGCTTTGCGTGATCTGGCTTGTTTTGCTCTTTAGCCTGAGTGATCCAAGAATTTTTAAAAATATCTACCTAAGCCCAGAAGCGAGCCTAAATTTAGAGCTACTAAACAGCCAAAAAGGTGTGGTGGATTATTATAAAAATGAGAAAAATCAAGTGATCAAATTTGACTCTCGCCTAACAAGCGAGGCGGCCTTAAAAGAGAGCTTGAAGTTTTGATCTACGACGTCATTATCGTTGGTGCTGGCGCTAGCGGGCTCTTTTTAGGGGCAAATTTAAAGGGCAAAAAGGTTGCCATTTTAGAAAAAAACAGTAGCGCTGGCAAAAAGATCTTGGCAAGCGGTGGCGGCAGATGCAACATCACAAACCGCTTCGTAAGCGCTAAAAACTACCTTGGCGAGCAGAAATTTATAGAGCAAATTTTAAAAGTGCTAAGCTTTGATCAGGTTTTGAGATTTTTTAGTGAGCTTAAATTTAGCGAGCAAAAGCAAAATCAATTTTTCTGTGATAGCGGTGCAAAGAGCGTTTTGAGCCTGCTTTTAAAAAGGCAAAATGCAGAGATTTTTTATAACAAAGAGGTTCTTGGCGCCAAAAAAGTAGATGAAATTTTTGAAATTTTGACAAAAGATGAGAAATTTAGAGCTAGAAATTTAGTCATCGCAAGTGGCGGACTAAGCTACAAAGCCCTTGGCGCAAGCGATATTGGCTATAAGATAGCTAGCGAATTTGGCATTGAGCTCTCAATGCCTGCCCCTGCTCTTGTTGGCTTTAGCGTGCAAAAAGATGAGTTTTGGTTTAAAGAGCTTAGTGGTGTTAGTCTAAGCGCAGATGTAGTGATAAATACCAAAAATGAGAGCTATAAATTTAGTGGTGATCTGCTTTTTACACATAGAGGCATAAGTGGTCCAGCGATACTAAACGCCTCACTCTTTTGGCAAAAGGGTCGAATTTGCATAAATTTTCTGCCTAAATTTAGTGAGAAAAATTTAGTAAATGGCAAAAAGCAGCTTAGTTCAGTTTTACCTTTGCCAAAGAGATTTGTGCTGGAGTTTTTAAGAAATTTTGGTTTAAAAGATAGGGCATTTTATGAATTTAGTGATGATGAAAAGAGCATCATAAAAAGGCTTTTTGCATATCATTTTGCTCCAGCTGGGACATTTGGCTTTGAAAGGGCTGAAGTTACAAAAGGTGGCGTAAAAACTAATTTTTTAGATGAAAATTTAGAGTGTAAAAGTGTAAAAGGGCTTTACTTTATAGGAGAAGTTTTAGATATCACTGGTATGCTTGGCGGATATAACTTGCATCTAGCCTTTGCAAGTGCTTTAAAGGTAGCTAGCGCTTTAAAAAATAGTTAATCAAATAGAAAGTGAAATTTATAGTGGCATCCAAAACTGCCACTAAAATTACTATTTTTTGCTTAAGCTCGCAAGCTCACAAAGTCCCCAAAGCCAAGCTCTGGTCTTATAAAATTCTTTATTAGTCTGAACTATCCGTCTTATACTAGCAAATGGAGTTTTGCTGCCCCAAGTGTTAACATCAGTTTCATGGTAAAGATCAAAAAGCGTTGCCATACCACCAAGGCTAGCTAACGCTTCTATTACACACTCTTTTTGATTCATCTCTTGCTTAGATACTCTTGTAGGCTTTTTACCTCGAGTGCTTTGCCAGTTTGAACTGTGCTTAGCGACTTAGCAGCTGCGAGTGCTGCGCGGATAGTTGTAAAATATGGAATCTTAAATCTAAGTACATTTTGGCGGATCTTTTTGCCGTCATCCACGCTTGATTTTGTATCGCTTGTATTTATAACAAGTGCTATATCGCCGTTTTTAAGCCTATCTTCTACGTTTGGTCTGCCCTCGCTTATCTTATAGACAAACTCAGCCTCCACGCCAGCTTCGCTTAAAATTTTATGCGTTCCACCAGTTGCGACAATGCTAAAACCAAGCGCTATGAGATCTCTTGCAAGGTCTGGCGCGTAAGTTTTATCAGCGTCAGCTAGCGTTAAAAATACCCTGCCCTTACTTGGCAAAGTGTTGCTCGCAGCGATCTGGCTCTTTGCAAATGAGCTTGCAAAGTCGTGGCTGATACCCATGACCTCGCCCGTGCTCTTCATCTCAGGGCCAAGGATGAGATCGGCACCGCTTAACTTGTTAAATGGTAGCACGCACTCTTTTACGCAAACATGCGAGCTCACACGAGGTTTTAAGATGTCGCCATCTTCATAAACGACCTTGTAATCATCATAAAATTTAAGTGCCTCACGTAAATTTCCCTGCCACATAACTCTTGTAGCTACTTTCGCCATAGGCACGCCAGTAGCCTTGCTCACAAATGGCACGGTCCTGCTCGCGCGAGGATTTACCTCGATCATATAAAGCTCGTTTTCATAGATGGCAAACTGGATATTCATAAGGCCTACAACGCCTAAATTTAGCGCGATATCTCTGGTTTGCCTCTCCACTTTTTTTATCATCTCATCGCTTAAGCTCATCGGTGGCAATATGCAAGCTGAGTCGCCAGAGTGAATTCCAGCCTCCTCGATATGCTCCATTATCGCACCTATATAGACCTCTTTGCCGTCACATATCGCATCTACGTCGAGCTCTTTTGCGTCTTGCAAAAATTTATCAAGTAGCACTGGCGAGTGGTTGCTAACCTTTACCGCCTCACTCATATACTCTTTTAGCTCGCTCTCGTTATGCACCCTTCTCATCGCTCTACCACCTAAAACGTAGCTTGGACGAACGAGCACTGGGTAGCCGATAGTAGCGGCCTTTTGCAAAGCTTCTTCTAGGCTAGTGGCGGTATCGTTTTTAGGCTGAAGGACGCCTATTTTATTTATAAATTCGCTAAATTTCTTTCTATCCTCGGCCACATCGATCACTCTTGCAGTTGTGCCAATGATCTTAGCACCGATCACGCTTAGGCGTTTTGCAAATTTAAGCGGAGTTTGGCCGCCAAAATGCACGATCACGCCGTCTGGCTTTTCACGCTCGATGACAGCTCTCACGTGCTCAAAATCTATAGGCTCAAAGTACAAGATATCGCTCGTATCGTAGTCGGTTGAGACGGTTTCTGGGTTGCAGTTATACATTATCGTCTTTACACCAAGGTCTCTTAGGGCGTAGCTTGCATGCACGCAGCAGTAGTCAAACTCTATGCCCTGGCCGATCCTGTTTGGACCGCCGCCTATTATCATCACCTTTTTAGCCTCTTTTGCTAGCTCTTTTTTAGGAAATTTAGTGATATTTGTGGTTGAGTAAAGATACGGCGTTAGTGCCTTAAACTCGCCCGCGCAAGTATCGACCTCATTGTATTCAAGCTCGATGCCAAGCTTCTCTCTCGCAAAATAGATATCATTTTGACTAAGCTCAAGATCGTCTTTTTCATTTATAAGCACGGCTATCATCTTATCTGAAAAGCCCATGCTTTTGGCCTCTCGCAGTAGCTCTTCGTTGTTTAAGATATCCATGTCGATCTTATCTTCAAATTTAACTATCTCATAAATTTGCTCCAAAAACCAAGGATCAATCTTGCTAAACTCATGCACCTCAGCCACGCTAAAGCCATCTCTAAAAGCCTGCGCTAGATATAAAATTCTTCTCTCATTTGCATTTCTGATGCCATAAATCAAAGCGTTTTTCTCTAAACTAAGGCTGTTAAATCCGCAAAGATCACGCTCTAGGCTACAAAGCGCCTTTTGGATGCTCTCTTTAAATGTCCTGCCAATAGCCATGACCTCGCCAACTGACTTCATCGCAGTGCCTAGATATGGGTTTGATCCTGGAAATTTCTCAAATGTAAAGCGTGGGATCTTTGTCACGATGTAGTCAATCACCGGCTCAAAGCTAGCAGGCGTGCCTGTGATGTCGTTTTTGATCTCATCTAAGCTAAAACCAACTGCGAGCAGCGTCGCAACCTTTGCGATCGGATAGCCAGTAGCTTTACTAGCAAGTGCTGAGCTGCGGCTAACTCGTGGGTTCATCTCGATAACGATCATACGGCCTGTTTTTGGATCTATGGCAAACTGCACATTGCTGCCGCCAGTATCAACGCCGATCTCACGAAGTATGGCAAAGCTAGCATCACGCATAGCCTGATACTCTTTATCTGTGAGTGTTAGTGCTGGTGCGACCGTGATACTATCGCCTGTATGCACGCCCATTGGGTCGAAATTCTCGATCGAGCAGACGATAATGCAGTTGTCATTTCTATCTCTGATGACCTCCATCTCGTACTCTTTCCAGCCAAGCAAGCTCTCTTCTATCAAAATTTCATGTATCGGACTTGCGTCAAGGCCTGTGTTGGCTAACTCTTTAAACTCATCCATATTATAAGCCACTCCGCTTCCTGCGCCGCCAAGCGTATAACTAGCTCTTATGATGAGCGGAAAGCCTATCTCATTTGCCGCATTTAGCGCGTCATCCATGTTATAAGCATATCTACTCTCAGGCAGGTCCATGCCGATCTTTTGCATGGTTGCTTTAAAAATTTGTCTATCTTCGCCCTTTTTTATCGCTTCTGGGTTTGCACCAAGAAATTTGACATCCTTTAAAAGACCGCTCTCAAAGACCTCCATAGCGGCATTTAGCGCTACTTGTCCGCCCATAGTTGGCAAAATGGCGTCAATATTTTCTTTTTCGATGATCTTTAAAATGCTATCTTTTGTGATAGGCTCTATATACGTTGCATCGGCGAAATTTGGGTCAGTCATGATGGTGGCTGGGTTTGAGTTTATGAGCACTACGCGGTATCCAAGCTCTTTTAGCGTCTTGGCTGCTTGCGTGCCTGAGTAGTCAAATTCGCAGGCTTGACCGATGACGATAGGGCCTGAGCCGATTAGCAAAATGGTATTTATATCTGTTCTTTTTGGCATCATTTTTCCTTTGTTACAACGTATAGGTAGTTTGGTATGTTTAGCTTTGCATAGGGCTCTACTATCACGCTTTGATAGGAGCTCTCTTTTAAAATTTTACTCACGCGCCCTACTGGCACCCCACTAAAAAATATCCCGTCAAGCCCGCTCGTAAAGACCTCGTCGCCCTCTTTTGGGCTGAGCCATTGTGGGATAAATTTCACAATTACTTGACCTTGATTTCCATGCGCGACGCCTGGAATTTTGTCATTTCCTATATAGACTGCAAATATGCTTTTTGGGTCATTTTGCAAGTAAGCTAGAGGCTTGCCATCTTTTGCGATGACGATGCCAGCACTGCTTCCTTGATAGATGAGCCCGTAAATTTTATTTGGGTCGTATCCTTCAAACTCGCTTATCCAAATTTTATTATAATCCCCAATATGCACGTAGCTAAGCCCTTTTACTAGCTTTACGGCTGGGGCGTAGGCAGTTGAGTTTTTATCTTTTAAAATTTGATTTAGCTCGTTTGCAAAAGTAGATAGAAGCGTGGCTGAGCGCTCTAGCTCTTTGTTTTGCGCTCTTAGTTTTTCTATCTCGCTAGCCTGCCTAAAATATTCATTTATATAATCTTTCACGCTTTTGGCAAAATTGTCGTATGAATTTATAGCGTAGTTGCTGAATTTAATAGAGATGTTGCTTAAAATTTCGCCCTTAAACATCGAGGCGCCAGCAAGCAACGCTATAAAAACAAAAAGAACAATCTTACTCTTCATTTGTTAGCTGTTGTAAAAGTCCGATCTCTTGAAGTGCCTTGCCTGTGCCTCTAGCAACAGCAAGAAGCGGCTCGTCAGCTACAAATACTGGAAGTTTAACGATATCAGACAAGAACTTGTCAAGCCCTCTAATGAGCGCTCCACCGCCAGTTAGCACGATACCAGTCTCTACGATATCGCCAGCAAGATCAGGCGGCATCATCTCAAGCACAGTTTTTAGCGCATCTGCGATCTCTTTTAGTGGCTCTCTCATCGCCTCTCTCACATCCTCGCTTGTTAGCTCAACCCTGCTTAAAAGACCGCTCACTTGGTCGCGTCCTTTTACCACTACACTTAGCTCTTTTTCAAGCTGCACAGCAGAGCCCACAGCGATCTTTATCTCCTCGCCTGTTCTCTCGCCTATTAGTAAGTTGTATTTTTCTTTTATGTAGTTAACGATACTGCTATCTATCTTATCACCAGCTGTGCGGATAGATTTTGATATTACCAGACCGCCAAGTGAGACGACGCCGATCTCAGTCGTACCACCGCCGATATCAACTACAAGGTTGCCTTGTGGCTCACGAACTGGTAAATTTGCTCCGATAGCTGCTGCCATAGGCTCTTCTATCAAAAATACCTCTCTTGCACCAGCACTTAGTGCGCTCTCTCTAACAGCCTTTCTTTCAACCTGAGTAAGTCCGTAAGGAACTGAGATGATGATCCTTGGGCGTAAGAAATTTTTTCTTCTATGAGTCTTTTCTATAAAGTAGCGTATCATCCTTTCTGTCATGTCAAAGTCCGCGATAACGCCATCTCTCATCGGTCTTATCGCCTCAATGTCGCCAGGAGTTTTTCCCACCATCTCTTTTGCAGCGTGACCGACTGCTAAAATTTTTTGTTTTCCATATTTCTCACGTCTTACCGCAACAACTGATGGTTCATTTATGATTATTCCCTTATCTTTTACCAAAACCAAAGTGTTTGCCGTACCTAAATCTATACCCATATCACTTGAGAAAAAACCTATAACCTGATCTAAAAACATCTATTTCCTTTACGCTGTTAATTTATTGTGCTTTACCAAAATCGGCTTTGCCTTATCTTTTACCGTCTCTTTTGAGATCACGATATCGTAGTCTTTTAGCTCTGGCAGATCATACATTATGTCTGTCATGAGCTCTTCCATTATGCTTCTAAGCCCTCTTGCTCCAGTCTTTCGCTCGATAGCAAGGCTCGCTATCTCTTCAAGCGCCTCATCATCAAATTTAAGCGTAGCGCCGTCGATCGCACAAAGCTTTTGATATTGTTTTAATATCGCATTTTTTGGCTCGGTCAAAATTTTAACCATATCCTCTTTTGTTATCTCATTTAAAGTAGCCACCACGTGAAGTCTGCCGATGAGCTCTGGGATGAGGCCATATTTTACAAGATCGTCTGGCTCAAGCAGGCTTAGTAAATTTTCTTTTTCGTTTTTGCCACGTTTTTCTTGGTTAAAGCCAAGTACGTTTTTACCAACTCTGCGCTCGATGATATCAAGAAGTCCGTCAAATGCACCGCCGCAAACAAATAAGATATTTGTCGTATCTATCTGGATGAAGTCTTGATTTGGATGCTTTCTACCACCTTTTGGTGGGATATTTACGACGCTACCTTCGATGATCTTTAAAAGCGCTTGCTGCACGCCCTCACCTGAGACATCTCTTGTGATGCTTCTGTTTTCGCTCATTCTAGCGATCTTATCTATCTCATCGACAAATACAATGCCTTGCTCCGCCTTTTTCACGTCGCCATTTGCAGCTTGCAAGAGCCTTGTTAAGATGTTTTCAACGTCCTCGCCGACATATCCAGCCTCAGTTAGGCTTGTCGCATCGCAAATTGCTATAGGCACGTCAAGAAATCTCGCCAAAGTCTGAGCCATCAACGTCTTGCCGCTTCCAGTTGGACCAACAAGCAAGATGTTTGACTTTGAAATTTCGGTGTCGTCTTTGATGTCGCTTTGTTTAAAAATTCTCTTATAGTGGTTATATACGCCGACGCTAAAGACCTTTTTAGCCCTATCTTGACCGATCACGTAGTTATCAAGTACCGCTTTTAGCTCCTTTGGTGTGAGCTTTTGATACTCTATCGCCTCATCGTTTTTACTCTCTTCTACACTCGTATCACCATGTATCATATCGTATGCTGCTGCTATACAGTACTCGCATATATAGGCGTTTCCTTCGATATCTGCTAATAATCTTCTCTCAGCAGACTCAGCCTCGCCACAAAAATTACACTTTCTAGCCATTAATCTCTTCCTTTTGCAAGCGGAATTCCTCTTGTCGTTTCTAATATAAATTTACACATTTTTTTAACATTTTCGTCGCTGGTTTTTGCGATCAGCTCGTTTGCTTGATCTTTTAGGCTGATGCCTTGATTAAACAAAAATTTATAAGCGCGAACAAGCTCTTCAACCTGCTCTTTGTCAAATCTACGTCTAATGCCAACTAAATTTAAGCTTCTTATATAAGCTCTGTTGCCCTCAGCTAGGCAAAATGGCACTACATCTTGGCTGAGCGCACTAGCCCCTGCGACCATGCAGCTTTCCCCAACTCTAACAAACTGATGAATAGGCGTAAGACCGCCCACAACAGCGTAGTCGCCAAGCTCGACGTGGCCTGCTAGTGTTGCGTTATTTGCCAAAATGACGTTGTTGCCTATTATGCAGTCGTGTGCGATGTGAGAATATGCCATGATAAAGGCGTTATCGCCGATCCTTGTTATGCCATCGCCCTTGTGCGTGCCTGAGTTTATCGTGCAAAACTCACGTATAGTTGCGTGCTCACCGATGATGACGCCAGTATCGACCTCGTCTTTATAGCTGATATCTTGCGGGATATCGCCCACGATCGCGTAGCTAAATACACGAGAGTTATCGCCGATCCTCGTCTTGCCAAGCACCCTTGCGCCTTGTTTTATCGTGACGTTGTTGCCAAGGACCGCATCTTTACTTACAAATGCGTAAGCCTCGATATTTGCGTCATCTCCTATTATCGCTCCATCTTCTATAACTGCTGTTTGGTGGATATTTTTCATTGTTTCTCTTTTTTAAGCAAAAGCCTATTTATCGACTATCATCGCTTTTAGTTCGGCCTCGGCGCATAGCACATCATCGACGTATGCCTTGCCCTCAAGCACCCAGATATTTCCCTTGTGCTTTAGCACGTTTAGTCTGTACTCTAGCCTATCCCCAGGGCGGACTGGATGGCGAAATTTCGCTCCGTCTATGCTCATAAAATAGACTACTTTGTTCTCGATACCAGCTTGATGCTCGTCGCTCATGCTCTTAAACGCTAGCACGCCGCCAGCTTGCGCCATGCCTTCAATGATCATCACACCTGGATAGATCGGGTGACCTGGGAAGTGCCCCTGAAATATCGGCTCGCCAATGGTTACATTTTTATAAGCGACGATGTTTTTCGCAGGCTCTAGCTCGACAACTCTATCGATAAGCAAAAATGGAAATCTATGTGGGAGAATTTTTTGAATTTCTACGACGTCTATCACGTTTTAGCCTTAGTAATGTAAATTTTGGCAGATTGTAACAAATTTATACTAAGAAAAAAATTATTAGCCTCTTTTAAAATCTCTGAAATTTAGCCTTAATGGGTCTAAATTTAGCCCTCTAAAACCAAAATTTCTTCGCTGTCGTTGTAAAAAACAGCCTTTGCGTAAATTTCGTAGCTGCCCTTTTTGACCTCGTCTAAGATGATGATAGGATTTTGCGAAAACTCCCCGCTTATATCACGGCGAAATTTCATCTCAGCGTCAAGCTCAAGCGGTCTTTTACAAAGCTCATCAACGCTTTTAAATTTGCTATTTGTAAATTTATTAAAGCACTCTATGCTCATAAATATCGCGCCCTCTTTTAGCTCATTGTCCATTTCGCAGTCGCGCTCTACATTAAGCTTTAAATTCTCTCTTTTAAAGCCAGAGTAAAGCACAAAGTAGCTTGGCACCACAGCGTTTTGAAATTTCACACTAGCGCGCAAAAGTCTGTAGTTTAAAAATCGCCTTCTAAAAAGATGAAATTTCTCTCCTCTCGCCTCGCAAAGGCGCACCTTTTTGTAAAGCTCAAGCCTCGCTTCTATGCTGCCATAAAGTGCCCTTGCGTGCAGCTCGCTCATTAGCTCACTTTGGGGCAAATTTTGAGAGTCGCGCTGTTTTTTTAGCGCAAAGACGCAGCCGCAGTAGTTTTGGTGATAGAGTTTGTCTTTTTTAGCGAGGATAAACTGCTCGCTTGTGCCGCCATTTTTTCTATAATCAACCGCAACCGCTTCTAAATTTGAGCCAGCAACTGCCTCATCAAGCGCCTTTTTAAGCTGAGTAAAGTCCTTTTTTGGGCTCATCAAAAGTGTCGTCGTGATCTTATTTAGACCAAGATCAAGTGCTTTTTTAGCGGAGTCTTTCATACGAAAGTCAAAGCAGTACTCGCACCTTTTGCCCTTTTCTGGCTCATCTTCAAGCCCCTTTGTGCCACCAAGCCAAGCTTCGTAGTCATACTCGCCACATATTAGCTTGATGCCAAGCTTCTCACAGCTTCGCTTCACGTCCTCAAAACGCAGTAAAAACTCACTATATGGATGTATGTTTGGATCGTAAAAATAGCCTACTATTCGCTCATTTGGATAGTCTTTTCGTAGGCGCTGTAAAAAGTAGTGGCTATCGACCGAGCAGCAGATATGAACTAGCAAATTTGACCTTTTTTGCTTGCATTATATCAAAGTTTGGCGTCATAAAATTTAGCTGCATCGAGGTATTTTTTAAGGACATTTTGGCTTGCAAGATCATCAAATTTACCAAAAGCCACTTGTTTGCCAGATTCGATTATTAGCACCTTTTGCGCTATCTTCATCGCACTTAAAATATCATGCGTGATAAAAATAATGCTGATCTTTTCATCTAAGCTTAAAAGCAAATTTATGATCTTTTGCTTCGTCTCGTTGTCAAGCCCGCTTGTTATCTCGTCGCAGATTAGGATTTTTGGTTTTGAAAGAAGCGCTAGCAGTATCCCGACCCTTGTCGCCTCGCCGCCGCTTAGCTGTGACGGATATTTTTCTAAAATTTCATCTTTTAAATTTAGATTTGCTAGAAGCTCTTTGAGCTCATTTTCGCTAAAGCTAAGCTTAAGATATGACCTCACATGAGCGATAGCTGTTTTTACTTTTAGCGCTGGATTTAGGGCTTGTTTTTGGTTTTGCAAGATATATCTGATATCTTTTTTTAGCTCATTTTTGTCCGTGATCTCTTCATTATTTATATAAATTTTGCCCCCACTTTTTGGCTCGCTAAATGATATGAGCTTTGCAAGCGTGCTTTTGCCACTGCCACTTTGCCCCAAAATGGCTAAATTTTCGCCATCATCAAGCTCGTAATTTATCCCCTCTAAAAGGTGCAGCACTTCAGCTCTAGCGTTAAAATGCTCCTTAAAGCTTAAACTTTTTGATACGTTTTCAAGCCTGATTTTCACGCATTTTCCTTTAAATTTAGCCGCCCATCTCTCATCTGCCAAATCTCATCACTAAGATAGTTCGTTAGCGCCTCATCGTGCGAGATAAAAATGACGCTCATCTTGCCCTTTAAACTCTCCAAGATGCCCGCCACGTGGCTACCGCTAATGCTATCAAGCCCGCTTGTTATCTCGTCGCAGATTAAAATTTTTGGCTTCAAGCAAAGCGCAAGAGCGATCTGCACACGGCTCGCCTCGCCGCCACTTAGCTCGTATGAGTATTTGTGCCAGATGAGATTGGCATTACCCAGCCCAAACTCCCTAAAATAAGCAAATGCAAGCTCTTTATTTGTTTTATTATCGCCGTCAAGATAGGCATTAAAGTGATCGCCCACGTTTAAGAGCGGATGAAGGCTGGCAACTGAGTTTTGAAAGATGAGCGCAGCGACCTTTTTTCGGTGCTCTTTTAGCTCATTTTGACTAAGCTTTAAGATATCTTTTTTATAAATGCTAAATTTATCCGCCCTCACTCTAAAATGATCATCAAAAAGCCTTATTAGGCTCTTTGCAAAGAGCGATTTACCGCTGCCACTTGCACCCGTGATACCTACAAATTTACCCTCGCTCATGTCAAAATCAAGCTCACACAAAAGCTTCTTATCCTTATAAAAAACGTTTAAATTTTTAATCTCTATCATATTTTTATATTGCCATTTTTTGAATTTGACGTGATGATCGATGTTGCGAGGATGAGCAAAAAAAGCGTCACGCCAGGGAAAAGCACCATCCACCAAGAGCCGAGAAAAAGTGCTTCTTTGCTCTCATTTAGCATGATGCCAAGGCTTATTTTATTTGCGTCGCTACCCACGCCAAAAAAACCAAGCGTTGCCTCCATGACGACCGCGTTTATCGCATTTATGCCAAAGATACTAACTACAAGATGCTTTAAATTTGGCAAAATTTCAAAGCATATAAGGCTAAATTTACTAGCGCCATTTATCACGGCCTGCTCGGCGTAGTCGCACTTTTTATTAAGCCTTAAATTTTGCATAAAAACTTTTGCACCCTGCATAAACGAGCAAATGGCGATGATAAAAGATGTTATAAAGAGATCTCCGCTACTAAATGAGCTAAAAAGCATGATAAAAACGATGTTTGGTATGCTCAAAAAGGCATCAAGCCCCTTGTCAAAAAGGCTCTCGCAAACTCTGCTCTTGCTCGTGCCAAAATACGCGTAGATGAGCGAAAAAAGCGTCGTTAAAAAGCCAGCTAGCAGTAAGACAAGAAGCGAGTTTTTAAGCGCATAGGCAACTCTTATGAGATTGTCCCTTCCTAGGATGTCAGTGCCAAAGATGTGTTCGCCGTTTGGGGCTAAATTTACCGCCATAAAGTCAGTGAAATTTGGTTCAAATTTAGAAAAAAACGGCGTCACAAAGGCAAATGTGACAAGAGCTAAAAAGACAAAACAGGCTAGGAAAAATATGACTTTTCTCATAAATTTCTCTTATCTGCCAAGATAGCGAAAATTTTAGCTAGCAAATTTGCAAAAACGACAAAAACAGCCGTTAGCAAAATGGTCGCAAGTGCGACTGGATAGTCCTTGGCGATCACCGCATCAAGGCTAAGCTTGCCTATGCCTGGAAATGAAAAAATGCTCTCAATGACGTATGAGCCAGCAAAAACGCCAGCCACAAGAGTGGCGAAATAATAGACTATATCGGTGCTTGCGTGCTTTATCGCAAAGAGATAAATTTTGCCCCGCCCCAAACCTCTAGCGTGAGCCGTCTGGATAAAGTCAGCGTTTAGGCTTTGATTTAGCGTGTCACGCACAAATTTCACGTTTGCGCCAAGGTGTGGCAAGATGATGGCAAGCGTTGGCAAGATGATAAATTTTACCCCAACACCGCTAGATCCTAGCTCGTTTGCCCCAGAGCTTGGCAGCACGTTTAGATAGACGCTAAAGATCGCTATTAGCACAAGTGCGATGTAAAAATGAGGGAGTGATGCCAGCAAAAAGGAGCTAAAATTTATAAAGATATCGGCAAATTTATTCTTATAAATGGCGCTTAAAAGCCCCAAGAAAAAGGACAAAAGAGCTATCAGAAAAAACGAAGCAAAAAATAAAATGAGCGAGTTTAAAAGCCTCTCTTTAATGAGCAGCGACACGCTTGCCCCACTTACAAAGCTAGTGCCAAAGTCCCCAGTGACAAAGTGAGCCAGCCACCTAAAATACTGCACAAAAAAGCCATCTTTTAGCCCCAAATTTTCTAAAATTTGCTCTTTTATGGCTAAATTTATCGCCTCACTTCTTGAAAACATCGCGTCAGTGACATTTCCTGGCAAAAAATATATGAGCAAAAATAGAAAAAATGAGATGAAAAACAGCAACCCAAGGCTTGAGATCGCTGTTTTCAAAATGGCTCTAAACAAAGTTTTTATCCACTATTTTACTTGCCACTCTCTTATGTTCCATAAAAAGCCAGCCCCATGGTGGCCCAAAATTTGTGTCTTTATGCCTGAAATTTTGTTGTTAAAAACGAGCGGATAGTCAAGATAGGCTATAAAAATGTAAGGTGGGTTTTCATGAAGCGCTTTTAGAAATTCTTTGTAGTATTTTTTCCTAAGCTCCACGTCCTTTGTATATCTCGCGTTTTTTAAGGCAAGATCGACGTTTGCGTCCTTGTAGTGGCTAAAATTCCAGCCATTTTCATTTATGCTCACGTCAGCAAATCCGCCAAAAATTCTATATGTGTGAAAGTCTGGATCAAACGGGCTTCCCCAGCCGATAACAAAGCTATCTACCTTGCTTATGCTAAAGGCTGTTCTTGGCTTTGCGTAGGCTTTGGCTCTCACGCCAAATTTCTCAAACTCGCTGCTTAAAATTTTAGCTAGATTGACCCTTAAAACATCGTTATTAAAGGCGTAGATATCAAAGCCAAGCTCTTTGCCGTCCTTTTCAAAAAAGCCAGCCTTGTTTTTCTTAAAGCCGCTCTTTTCAAGTAGCTCCCTAGCCTTTGCAGGGTCGTAGCTAAATTTAAACTCGCTGTCATTTGCAAAGCTTTTTTCTATCGGATTATTCGCTACGCTTGCATATCCGTGAAATAAGCTTTTAACGATCTCATCTTTATTTACGGCGTAGTTTAGGGCTATCCTTACATTTTTATCTTGAAAAAGAGGATCTTCAAAGTTAAACATCAAAGCCCTATAATCCGCGCTTTTAAATTTAAGCAAGCTAAGTTTTTTATCATCTTTTATGAAATTTACCCCTGTTGGAGAGATGAGTGCGACGTCGATCTCACCGCTTTTTAGGCCCACAAGTCTTAAATTTTCATCGCCAACAATTTTAAAAAATACCTTTTTGATCTTTGGCTCGCCTTTATAAAATTTCTCATTTGCCGCAAATTCCAAGCTCTCATCCTTTTTCCATTTTACAAGCTTGTATGCGCCAGTGCCGATAGGGGCGTCATTAAATTTATCAGTTGCGATATCTTTGCCCTTTAAAATGTGCTCAGGCAAAACGCCAAAACTAAGTGCGTCAAGAAACGGCGGAAATGGCTCACTAAGCGTGATCTTAACTTTATAATCACCCAAAATTTCAACGCTTTTTACCACCTCGTAGTTTGAGATAGCAGGCGCGTTTAGCTTCTTATCTTGAGCTGCTTCGATGGTAAATTTAACGTCCTTTGCGCTAAATTTGACCCCATCGTGCCAAAAAGCATCATCTCTTAGCTCAAAAATATACTCCAGCCCGTCATCACTCACCTGCCAAGACTTAGCAAGCTCTGGCACTACATGGCTATTTTCATCGTGGCTAGTAAGACCAGAAAAAACCAGCGAAAGCGTAGGATCGTGATCCTCGTCATAAAGTGGGTTTATGCGAGGTGTTTGCTCCTCGATAGCGACTACAACAGCATTTTCATTTGCATAAGTAAAGGCAGAAAATAACAAAAACAATAAAGCCAAAAATCTCTTCATCACTCGCTCCTTTGTTTAAAAAATATTTGACGAATGGTAATACGAAATGCATAAAAGTATTATTAAGATAAATGTAAATTTAATGTATAGAAAATTTGAAATTTCTAACTATCTTTTAACCTTTTTTAAAGTAAAATCAGGGCTTATTTTAGCTGACAAAAAGGTAAATTTCAAAATGGATAAAAAGAAAAAAATAGCTCTGATCACTGGCATCTGCGTAGTTTCACTTTTGCTTATCTACACGCTACTTGGCTTTTTTGGTCTGCCTTATGCTATCAAAAATATCGCGCCAAAGTACCTAAAAGACTACAACGCAACGCTTTTTGTAAGTGATGCTAAATTTAATCCCTTTACCTTCGAGCTAAACGCTACAAATGCCGAGCTAAACACCACTTCGCCGCTTTTTAGCACGAAGCAGATCGACCTTAAACTAAAACCATTTTCTATCTTTAAAAAGCTAGTTGAGATAGACATTTTTAGGCTAGATGAGCCAAAAGTAAAGATCGCAAGAGACAAAAAGGCAAATTTTAACTTTAGCAATTTTATAAGCGAGGACAACGCAACTAGCGAAGATAACAGCACTAGCTCGATAAATTTCGCACTAAATAACGCAAAAATCATCAAAGGCTCATTTTCGTATAGTGATCAAAATTTAACAAAGCCATTTAACGTAAGTTTTGATGATATAAACTACGAGCTTAGCTCGCTAAATACAAAGAAAAATAGCGCAGGTAGTCACATATTTGACTCAAACTCAAGCCTGGCACACAAGATCGATCTAAATGGCGATATCAAGCTAAATCCACTAAAAATAGAGGGTAACGTCAGCATAAAGGACTTTAGCATAAAGCCAGTTGCGATAAGCTTCATCGACAATGACACGTTAAATCTCAAAAATGCCATTATAAACTTAAAGATAAACTACGCTTTAAATGCCGACGAGAACGCAACTAAGATAAATTTAAAAGATGGCTTTTTAAATGTAAAAGGGCTAAATTTAAACGAGGGCGAAAATAAATTAAGCCTTGGCGAGCTAGAGCTTCCAAAATTTGACATTGATAGCAAGATAGCGGATAAAACGGAGGCTGCGCTAAATTTAAGCGCTATAAATTTAAATGACATCTCTTTTAAAAGTGCTATCGCTGCGAGCGTAAAATCACTAAATTTAAATGAGATCTCGCTGCTTGCAAATTTAAATGAAAAAAGCGAACTAAACGCCACAGCCAAGCTAAAAAGCGTAGGTGCAAACGCTTTAAAAATAGATGAAGCAGATAGGAATTTAGCAAATTTAAAAGATATAAACGCTTCAAATTTAAATCTAAATTTAGTAAATAACAAAACCGCCCTAACGCTTGAAAAAATAGCACTAAACGGCATCAACGCGCCACTTAGCAAAAGTGCAAATGCAAATGTAGCAAGCGCTGGCGTGACAAATACAAGCTTTACAATGGATGGCAACAAGAGCCTTGCGAGCTTTGATGAGCTAAACGTAAAAAACATAGGGCTTAAAGCAAAAAATAAAGATATAGCAAGCGTCGCTGACGTGGCGATAAAGAGCATAAGCTTTGATCTTTTAAAAATGGCTCTAAATATCGCTAGTGTCGATATTAATAAGCCTAAATTTACTTCAGAACTAAACGACAATGGTCTAAGTGCTGTAAATGAGCTAGGATTTGGCGAGCAGAGCGCAAAAGCTACAAAGGCGGCAAAACACACTAAAAAAGTGGAGAAAAAGGTTGAAAATAAAAGCGCTTCAAAAAGCAAAGAAAATGAGTTTAAATTTGATGTAAAAAATATAAGTGTAAATAACGCAGATATCGCATTGACGCACCTTTTTGAGGGCGAGAAGATCGCTCATAAATTTGATAATCTTTTTGTAAAAGTAGCAAATTTAAGTAGTGATTTTAGCAAGCCATTTGACGCAAAAGTGGCGATGAAGAGCTCACAAAAGCTAAATTTGGATGTTGAGTCCAAGATAAAGATCGAGCCACTTGATGTGAGTGCGAAGATCAAGCTAAATGATACAAATTTACCAAAGTATTTTGCCTATGCAAAGCCCTTTTTAGAGGCCGATCTAGCTAACGGACAGCTTGAGAGTAGCGCTGAGATAAGCTACGCAAAAGATATCAAAGCAGACGCAAAAGTTAGCATAAAAGATATAAGGCTAAATGGCAAAAAAGCTGAAAAACTGGTCGCTTTTAAAAGCTTAGAACTTGAAAAAATTTCATTTGCCAAAAATGACCTTACTATAAGCGGAGTGAGCTTAAATTCGCCATTTATCAAGGCTCATCTAAGCAAAGAGCGTAAATTTAACCTATCTCAGATCGTAAAAGAGGATAAAAATAAAGCTAAAACTGAGGCAAAACCTGAGACCAAAAAAGTAGCTAGCAAAAAAGAGGACGAGCTAAAATTTAGCGTGAAAAATTTCTCTTTAAAAAATGGCGAGGTTGATTTCTCGGACGCATCGCTATTTATGCCATTTGCCACAACGATCTCAAAGCTAAATGGCAAGCTCACCGACATCGATAAAAAGCGCCCAAGCTCAGGCGAGTTTCAAGGCGTGGTTGGCAAAAATGGCTTTGCACAGATCACTGCAAAACTCTTTCCGTTTGAGCTAAAGCAAAATACCGATATAAAGCTTGACTTTAAAGATATCGATCTAACCGATATAACGCCATATAGCGGGCAGTTTGTGGGCTATAAGATCAAAAAAGGCAAGCTAAATTTAAACCTAAACTATAGCGTCACCGACTCAAAACTAAATGGCTCAAATTTTATAAATTTTGACTCGCTTACACTTGGAGATAAGGTTGAGTCAAAAGATGCTGTAAATTTGCCACTTTCACTTGCTATCTCGATACTTAGCGATCAAAATAATCAAATAAACATCGATCTGCCAGTTGAGGGAAATTTAGACGATCCTGACTTTAAATATGGCGGCGTCATCTGGGCAGCTGTGAAAAAACTCTTTGCTGACATCACGCTAGCTCCATTTAGATTTTTAGGCAACGCCCTAGGACTTGGCAGCAAAGATCTTAGCTCTATTGATTTTCTTGCAGGAAGTAGCGAGCTTATAAGCTCAGAAGCGCCTAAGATAGCTGATTTTATAAAGCTAACTGGCTCAAAACCTAAGATGAAGCTTAGCATAACGCCAACATACTCAAAACTCGATGAGAGCTTTTATAAGAACAAAAAACTAGATCAAAAGATCAATCAAATCATCGCTTCAAGCGGCAAAGACTACATCGCAGTTTTAAATGAGCTTGTGCCAAATTTAAAAGATAGAAACGAAAAAGCCTTAAGAGAAGAGGCGCTAAAGGGCATCGAGGTCGATAAAGCAAAGCTAGTAGAGCTTGCAAATGAGCGTGCAAATGCGGTAAAAGAGGCGCTTATAAAAGCTGGGCTTGAGGCTGGCCGCATAAATATAAACGATGCAACAAGCTCAGAGCCTAAGCAAAACACCTACACAAGCGTGCTAATGGGAGTGGCGAACTAAATTTCATTTATTTCGCTGCTTCTAGCATTATAGACAAACCAGCTAAGAAGCATAAGCATCATAAATGCCCCAAAAATAAGGCTTGCGTAAAAGTATAAATTAAAATCAGCTCCCAGCAAATTTGCGTTGTGAAGGGCGATCATAACGCCAGCTAAAGCGATTAAGTAGCCAATTAGCTTGATGATGAAAATTTTAGGATTTACAAAGATCAGCAAAAGGCCACAAAGTATGATGCCAAGGGCTATTTGCAAATTTGAAAAGTCAGCTTGAGCGTTTGAAGTAAGTGTTAAAAAACCAGCTAAAAGTGCCATTACTATCATCAAAACTGCATAAACCGCCCTGCTTCGTCCAAAGCCATACATAAAGCAAACAAAGCCCTTATTTTGCCTGTTATAATCCATTTTCGCTCCTTTTGGAAGTTTGCTTATTTTAATGCCAAATTCTTAAATAACGGCTTTAATCTGAAATTTCACTCATTTTGGCTAATATTTTGCATCTTAAAAAAGGAGCAAAAATGCCTTATGTTAATATCAAAATAGCAGGCCCAGAGCCTACAAAAGAGCAAAAAGATCAAGTTTTTAAAGAAGTAACCGAGACGCTTGCGAGGGTGCTTGGCAAGAAAAAAGAGGCGGTTATGATATTTTTAGAAACTCACGATGCTGGCAATATCGGCGTAGCAGGCGAGAGCGTAGAAGATAAGAGAAAGGGGATAAAATGAGCGAATTTAGTAAAGCGGACTTAGAAAGAAAGATAACACTTGAGGTTGGCGACAAGGCGCCAGAGTTTGAAGCGCTAAATCAAGACGGCGTAAAGGTTGCGCTAAAGGACTTTGTAGGCAAAAACGTGGTGCTTTACTTCTACCCAAAGGACAACACTCCAGGCTGCACAACTGAGGCTTGCGAATTTAGCGCAAACTACGATCAGTTCATCAAAAATGACACCATTATCATCGGCGTTAGCCCAGATAGCGTGAAGTCTCACGTTGGCTTTATCGCAAAGCAAAATTTAAAGCACATCTTGCTAAGCGATGAGGATAAGGAAATTTCAAAGCTCTATGGCGTTTGGCAGGTCAAGAAAAACTACGGCAAAGAGTATCTTGGCATCGTAAGAAGCACCTTTGTGATCGGTAAAGACGGCAAGATAGCTAAAATTTATAAAAGCGTAAAAGCCAAAGACCACGCCGCAAAAGTGCTAGCTGATCTGGTGAAGTAAGGAGCAAAAATGAAGCTTATAAAAATGCTAATTTTAAGTGCGTTTTTTACGCTAAATTTATCAGCACTGACTGAAGGTGTGGAGTATCAAACTCTAGCAAAACCGCTTAACGTGCCTAAAAACTCAGTCGTCAAGGTCTTTAGCTACGACTGCCCTCACTGCTATAAATTTGACCGAACGATCACAAGAAAGCTGATATCAAAGCTTGACGGGGTTAAATTTATCCCATATCACCTAAGCACCAAAGGCAAGCTTGGCGAGACTACAAGTAAAATTTTCGCCGCTCTTATATCGATAGACGAGGCAAATGGGACTGATCTGCTAAGCGATGAGTCTAAATTTAAGCAAGCTAAATTTGCGATCTATAAAGCAAGACACGATGAAAAAGATGACTTTAATGACGGCAAAGATAAGCAAAGATTTATCGACCTAGCGCTAAATGCAGCTCACGTGAGCAAAGACGAATACGAAAAAGCGCTAAACTCAGAGCGTGCAAAAGAGCTTTTAAACGAGTGGTTTGCCTCTTATGATGTAGCAAGTATCAGCGGTGTGCCAGCCTTTGTGGTAAGCGGCAAGTATCTGATAAATTTAAACGCAGCATCATCGATCGATGAGATGGCAAAGACGATAAAAGAGCTTTTAGATAAGTAACTTTAGCCCAAAATTTACGGACATTTTGGGCTTAGAAATGTAAATTTAAAGCAATTTTAGATAAACTCGGATCAAATTTCTAAAAAAGAAAGGTTTAATTATGAACGCTTCAGAATTCATCTGGATGGATGGAAAACTAGTAAAATGGGACGATGCGAAAGTACACGTTCTAACTCACTCTTTGCACTACGCTAATGCCGTATTTGAGGGCACAAGAGCTTATAAAACAAAAAAAGGTCTAGCTATTTTTAGACTCAAAGACCACACAAAAAGACTTTTAAGATCAGCAAAAATGACCGTTTTAAACGTGCCTTATACTGAAGAAGAGCTTGAAAAAGCACAGATCGAACTACTTCGCGCAAATAAATATAACAGCAACGTATATATCCGCCCACTTATCTTTTTAGGATACGGCGTAATGGGCGTAGCGCACACAAAAGCACCAGTGCAAACTGCTATCGCTTCATGGGAGTGGGGTGCATATCTTGGCGATGAAGGCCTAGAAAAAGGCATCAGAGTTAAAATTTCAAGCTTTGCTAAACTAGCCCCTGCTGCTCAAATGAACAGAGCAAAGGCTAGCTCAAACTACCTAAGCTCACAAATGGCAAACTACGAAGCAAAAGAGGCTGGATACGACGAAGCGCTGCTTCTTGATAGCGAGGGCTTTGTAGCTGAGGGTCCAGGCGAGTGCTTTTTTATCGTTGAAAATGGCGCATTAATCACTCCACCAAACGACAACAGCCTACTTAGCATCACTCAAGATACAGTCATAAGACTAGCTCACGATCTTGACATCGAAGTAAGAAGAGAGCGCATCACAAGAGATCAAGCATACACAGCTGACGAAGCATTTTTCACCGGCACTGCAGCTGAAGTAACTCCGATAAACAGCATAGATAACCGCATCATCGGCAACGGCGCTAGAGGCGAAGTGACAAAGAGACTACAAAAAGCTTACTTTGACGTAGTTTATGGTCTAAACAAAAAATACGAATCATTTTTAACATATATTTAAGATTTAAAGGAACGAAATGCCCGCTGATTTAAATGATTATTTCAACAAAAAAAAGCCAGGTAATGACAATAGGGGCTCAGGTCAAAATAACGACAAAGAGCCACCTTTTAAAAAGGATTTTAAAATGCCAAATATACCAAGCGGCTTTGGCAAATTTGGTGCGCTAGCCTACATTATAATCGCTATTATCGCGATCCTTGCTATCACTCAGCCATTTAAAGTGATACACTCAGGCGAGGTCGGCATCAAAGCCACAGCGGGTAAATATGAGCCAAATCCTCTGCAACCAGGTTTTCACTTCTTTTTGCCATTTATCCAAGACATCATCATCGTGGATACCAGAGTTAGGATCATAAATTACACTTCTGGTGAGGATATGGGCGAATCAATGCAAAAATCATATCAAGGCGTCGGTGCTGGAATTTTACGCAAGAACTCTATCTCGGTTTTGGACGCTAGAAACTTGCCAGTTAGTATCGATATCACCGTGCAATACCGCCTAAATCCAGAAAATGCACCACAAACTATCGCATCTTGGGGTCTTAGCTGGGAGAGCAAGATCGTTGATCCTGTCGTGCGTGACGTGGTTCGCAGCATAGCTGGTAAATACACAGCCGAAGAGCTACCAACCAAGAGAAACGACCTAGCAAGGCAGATAGATGAGGGCATAAGAAAAGACATCGACTCACAGCCAAACAAGCCAGTCGAGCTCCTAACAGTGCAGCTTCGTGAGATCATTTTGCCTTCAAAGGTAAAAGAGCAGATCGAGCGTGTCCAGATCGCTAAACAAGAGGCTGAGAGGACAAAATACGAGGTCGAGCGTGCAAATCAAGAGGCTCTAAAACAAGCTGCCCTTGCAGAAGGTACTGCAAAAGCTGCGATCATCGAAGCAAAAGGTAAGGCTGATGCAATCAAGATCGAGGCTGATGCGACTGCATATGCAAACAAAGAGATCGCAAAAAGTGTCGATCAAAATTTATTAAATTTAAAACAGATCGAGACGCAAAATAGATTTAACGACGCTCTTAAAGAGAACAAAGATGCTAAAATTTTCTTAACACCTGGCGGAGCTGTGCCAAATATCTGGCTAGATGCGAAAGATAGGGCAAAAGCTAGCTCGGTTAGCGAAAGGTAAAAATGAATAGCGTAGCAAAAAGTATAGACTGGCAAAAGATTGGTGGATTGCTCCCGGTGGTGGTTTGCGATCACGCTACAAACGAGGTTTTGATGCTTGCTTATATGAACGAAGAAGCACTAAATTTAAGTCTATCTAGCCGCTACGCTCACTACTTTTCACGCACTAAAAATAGAATTTGGAAAAAGGGCGAAGAGAGTGGTAACACGCAAGAGATCAAGGCTGCGTTTTTAGACTGCGACAACGACACTTTGCTTTTAAAAGTCGTTCAAAATGGAGGCGCTGCTTGTCACACTGGGGCAAGGTCTTGCTTTTTTAACGAGATAAATTTAGAAAATTTAGAAATTTCTGATCAAAAATGCGAGGTTAAAAAGCCAAGTTACAGCGTCATTGACGAGCTTTATCACGTTATAGAAGATAGAAAGCTAAATGCTGATCCGCAAACTTCATACGTGGCAAGCCTTTTTAAAAAGGGTGAAAATCAAATTCTAAAAAAAGTTGGCGAAGAGGCTACAGAGCTTGTCATGGCGGCAAAAGAGCTTAGTTTTGCCAAGCAGATAAAACAAGATGAGCAAAAAGCAAAAAATGACCTCATCTATGAAGCAGCCGATCTTTGTTTTCACTCACTTGTGGCACTTTCAGCCCACAACATACATCCAGATGCCGTCAAAAACGAGCTTGCAAGGCGTTTTGGCATGAGTGGCATCGAAGAAAAAAGATCGCGAGATGTTAAATAGCATCAAGCATAACATACTTTTCATACTTCAAAACGCCAAACTTATCGACTTTCTAGCCTATGGTTGGGTCTTTTTAGCCTTTATATTTATCGTTCTTTTAGGAATTTTCGTCGCGATAAAATCATGGTGGCAGATAGGATTTTTATTTATCCTAGCTGGTTTTTTGGGACTTTTTGCAGGCAACTACTACGCAAACAAATATATAAATGAAAATCTAAGACCAGTTAGCATAAGCAAAATAAACACAAAACAGCTTCAATATGTAGATGCGTTGATGGTTGATTTTAACATCACAAATAATTCAAACTACACATTAAACATTTGCAAAATCGAGCTTGGCTTCTACCTTGGCTCAAAGCAAAGCACGAGAAATTTTTTAAATTCACTAAACCCATTTGCTAAAAAACGGATCATTTTAAATGAAGCACTTTTGCCAAAGCAGAGCAAGCAGATAAGAGAATTTGTCAATGACTTTGCCTTCATTGACTACAATATCACCAAAAAAGCGGAGTGTTTTTGATGAGTTCAAACTACTTTACCATCGTTCATATCATCGTGCTTTTCGCGATCGCACTACTTTCTATTTTATTTCTTGTGCTGTCGCTTAGAGCCGAGCGAAAACTATTTTTATCGCTACTTTTTACAAACATTTTGGTCTCAACCACGCTTGCTATTTTTTTGATGCTAGTTCTTGATAAATACACTAAAAAAGGCATAGTCGAAGGCGTAAAGAGCGAGCGAGTGTTAAGAAATGAAAGCATCGTATTTCGTGGTCAAGTAAGAAATGTCGGCAAATTTACCATTAGCAAATGCACCCTTACAATTAAGCTCATAAATCAACCGCTAAACAAAAACGATCTTGGCGGCGAGGCGTTATTTAAGCCAAGCGGTATTTCATTTTTCTCATGGGTTTTTGGAGGCGATGAGGAGGAGAGACCAAACACTGTGGCATATAAATTTGATGTAGCTCAAAATTTACCAAAGCAAAAAGCAGTGCCATTTACAGTGACTATGCCCTACCCGCCATATTTTAAAAATGGTATGAACATCACAAAACTTAGTTGCTACTAATAAATTTAGATAAATTTTTAGTATTTATTACATTTTGTAGTTACAAACTAGCTAAATTTCTCTTAAATTTAAAAAGTTTAATACCTAAAAATTTGGCTTATATAAAATAAATTTAATTTTGAAATTTTAAACCAAAGCCAAAAGGCAATGGTTTAAAATTTAGTTTTAATGTCTTGAAAGATAGTTTGTATCGTAGTTGTTGCTTAAAAAGTCTTTGTTTTCCATCATGGCGATGTGAAAGTCTTTTGTTGTTTTGATGCCGCTTATTATGAGCTGATCAAGAGCAACTTTCATCTTGTGAATGGCTCTGTTTCTATCAGTGTCCCAAACTACGAGCTTGCCTATCATACTGTCATAATACGGCGGTATAGAATAGTCTTGATAGATATGACTATCCATTCTCACGTTACGGCCGCCTGGGCAGACATATTTTGTGATCTTGCCAGGGCATGGTGTGAAGGTGTTTGGATCCTCAGCTGTGATCCTGCACTCGATCGCATGGCCTTTTAGCTCGATGCTCTTTTGTGGCGGTAGCTTTTCGCCCTCAGCCACTTTTATCATAAGCTCGATGATATCAAGTCCGCTTACCATTTCGCTTACTGTGTGCTCGACTTGGAGCCTTGTGTTCATCTCGATGAAGTAAAAGTCTAAATTTTTATCAACCAAAAACTCAAACGTACCTGCTCCCTCGTAGCCGATCGCTTTTGCAGCTTTTATGGCAGTTTCATGTAGCCTCTCTCTTGTTTTTTCATCAAGCAAGATAGCTGGGCTCTCTTCGATCAGTTTTTGGTGACGGCGCTGCATAGAGCAGTCGCGCTCGCCTATGTGAAGCACGTTGCCATGGCTATCGCCGATGATTTGAACCTCGATATGACGTGGGTTTAGGATATATTTTTCCATATACATCGTGCCATCGCCAAATGCACTCATCGCCTCGCTCTCAGCAGACCAAAACGCTTTTTCTAAATCAGCCTCTTTTTCAACCACGCGCATACCGCGTCCGCCGCCGCCTGCCGCAGCTTTTAAGATGACAGGATAGCCGATCTTTTTGGCTAGCTCTTTTGCAGCTTTTGTATCAGCCACAGCGCCGTCTGAGCCAGGGATGACTGGCACGCCAGCTCTTTGCATGACCTGTTTTGCCTTGCTCTTGTCACTCATCAAAGCCATCGCAGCAACGCTTGGTCCAATGAATTTGATCTTGTGGTGTGAGCAAATTTCAACAAAATTTTGATTTTCACTTAAAAAGCCATAACCTGGGAAGATAGCGTCTGCTTCGCTGATCTCAGCTGCGCTTATGATAGCTGGGATATTTAGGTAGCTGTCACTTGAGCGCTCTTTGCCGATGCAAATGGCTACGTCGGCGTATTTTACGTAAAGCGCGTCTTTGTCAGCGGTTGAATAAACTACAACGGCTTCTTTACCCATCTCCTTTATCGTTCGCAAAGCACGAAGAGCGATCTCACCGCGGTTTGCGATTAAAATTCTTTTTAATTCCATTAATTTTTCTCCACGCCAAATAACGGCAATCCAAACTCAACTGGCTGTCCGTCAGAGACTAGCATCTCAGTGATCTGGCAGTCAAATTCAGCCTCGATCTCATTCATGATCTTCATAGCTTCGATGATGCCCACTACATCGCCTTTTCTCACTCTTTGACCTACTTTTACAAATGGTGCAGCGCCTGGGCTTGGAGCAGCGTAGAAAGTACCTACCATAGGAGATTTTATGCTATCTTTTGGCGAATTTGCAGCTGGTTTTACCTCTGAGCTAACGACAACATTTACAGGTGTTGGCGCTGGAGCTGCTGCTTGTGCCGCTGGCTTTGCAGGCGCGCAATAATCAGCAAATTTCTCTACCTCGACCTCAAAATCACCACTTTTTATCTTGATATGATTCATCTCCATACCATTAAAAAATTCGATAAGCTCTTTTATATCTTCTTTTTTCATAGAAAATTCTCCTAAATTTTTATATAAGCCCCTAATTGTAGCGAAATTTAAATAAATTTAATTTTTAGCTGGCATAAATTTTGTGCTAAATCCTACTTTTTTCTAGCAAATTTATAATAAAAAATAAGACGAAACTAAGCACAACTAAAACAAGGCTTAAAGCGAGTGCTTGATCGCTTTTGCCGTCATAGACTGCGTTGTAGATAGCAAGTGAGATGGTGTCTGTTTTGCCTATGATATTGCCACCTAAAATGAGTGTTATACCAACCTCGCCAAGCCCTCGCGAGAGCGCTAAGATAAAGGCTGCTGCCACGCTTTTTGCGATGCTTGGGAAAAGCACTAAAATGGCTGTTTGAAATTTATTTTTACCAAGGCTGTATGCCGCCTCGCTAAGGCTTTTTGAAAGTGAGCTAAGCGCTGAGGCTACGGGCTTTACAAAAAGTGGCAGCGAGGCTATGAAAGCTGCTATCACAAGGGCTTTAAAGCTAAAGACGATCTCTAAATTTAAAGCCTTGCCGATGATGCCATTTTTGCCAAGTAGATAAAGCAGTAAAAATCCAGTCGCAATGGGCGGAAATATGAGTGGAAAGGTGACTATCATCTCGGCAACTGCTTTAAATTTAGAGTTGCTAAAAGCTAAAAAATAAGCAAGAGCCAGCCCAAAAACGGCTAGCAAAAGCCCTTGGCACAAAACGACCTTTATACTTAAAAATAGCGGATCAAAAAGCCAAGCAAGCTCTTGCAAATTTCGCCCTATCTTATGCCAAATTTAGCGTAAATTTCTTTTGATCTCTCGCTTTTTAGCTCGTTTATAAATTTCTCGCAGTCAGCCTTTTTCTCGCATCCTTCAAGCTTTGCAGCCACGATGTTTGCTGGTGCATAAAGCGACTTGTCTATCAAGATAAAACTACCAAATTCATCCTTGTGCGCGTTTAGCTCGGTTTGGTTGATAAAGCCAGCATCAACTTCGCCGTTTAATATATAGGTAACGACCTGTGGCACGCCTGCAACTGCTAAAATTTTATCCTTTAGCTCGCCCTCTAAATTTGCTTTTTGCATAAACTCGCGCGCTCTCTTGCCATAAACTGTCTTTGCCGCGTCTGGCATAGCGATTTTTGAAAGCGTTTTTAGCTCGTCAATTTTTTCTATTTTCAAGCCTTTTTTAGTAGCTAGCACCAAGGCGCCAGAGCCTAAATTTACATATTCAGTGATCTTTAGATCAGACTTTTTCAAAAAGTCCTCATCGCCCACTATCACGTCAGTTTTGCCCTCTTTTGCCTGCGCCATGATCGCTTTGATGTTTGCAAAGGATGTATCAATATTTACGCCATCTTTTTTGAGATTTTGCGCGACTGCTTCGACTATCTTTTTATAACCACCGCCTGCACTTACTAGCAAATTTTCATTGCCAAATGCAAAGACTGCGGCCATTAAAAGCAAAAATTTTTTCATATTTTTTCCTTTAAAAATAAAATTTCACGATTTTATAAAATATACTCTTATATATTCTTAAAATATATTTTTACAATTTTACCCTTTTTCTAAAATGGTATAATCTCGCAAAAACAAAAGGACAGACATGAACGAACTTGAGCTAAAGATGCAAGGCAAGATGGAGAGGCTAACAGATAAGACTTTTAGGCTAGATCCAAGGATCGGTGAGGGCTACTTCACAGCGAAATACTTTCTAAAAGTAAATGAGATAATTAAGCAAAACCTGCCTGATCAGCACGTGACGATGCAGTTTTTTCAAAGGCGCGACGATATCGTGCTTTGCGGTATCGACGAGGTTTTAGCTATCATTAATAAATTTGCCAAAAACCCAAGCGAGCTTGAAATTTACGCACTTGATGATGGCGATATCATAAACGCAAATGAGCCAGTTTTAAAGATAAGCGGCAAGTATGAGGATTTTGGCTTTTTAGAAAACATCATCGATGCGACGCTTACTAGAAGAAGCTGTGTGGCGACAAACTCCAGAGATGTGATAAAAGCAGCAAATGGCAAGGACGTCTTTAGCATGGCAGACAGACAAGATGACATCTGCACTCAGCCAGGCGACGGCTATGCATCATTTGTAGGTGGCATCAAAAAGGTCGCCACAGACGCTCAGGGCGAGCTTACAGGGCTAAAAGGTGGTGGCACCATGCCTCATGCGCTCATTCAAATGTGCAGCGGAGACGTGGTGAGAGCTTGCCAAATTTACGCTAAAACCTTTGAAAACGAGCAGATCACTGCCTTGGTTGATTACAACAACGACGTGATAACAGACGCTTTAAAGGCTGCAAATGCCCTAAAAAAGAGGCTTGGCGCGGTTAGAGTGGATACTAGTAAAAATTTGATAGATAGGTATTTTGAAGACAAAGATACGAGCAAATTTGACCCACACGGCGTTTGCAAGGAGCTTATATTTGCCCTAAGAGAGGCGCTTGATAAAGCTGGCTTTAAGCACGTTAAAATCGTCGTTAGCTCAGGTTTTAACCCACAAAAAATGAGCGAATTTGAGAAATTTAACACCCCAGTTGATATTTACGGCGTGGGAAGCTATCTTGTCAAAAATGATATTTGTGGCTTTACAGGCGATCTAGTCGAGCTAAACGGCAAAAGCGAGGCTAAATTTGGCAGAAAAAATTTCGCTTCAGATAGGCTAAAGAGAGTGAAATTTTAGGAAAGAAGATGAAATTTATAAAAATTTTAACGATTCTGTCGCTTTTACTGACTGCATGCACTGCCGCAACCTACGCTAACGCCTTTGAAAAAGTTGGCATCCTTGAGGACGGAGTTTATCGCTTTAGTCAAAATGGCATCGGAGTCAAAAAAGACCTGCTTGTAAAGGTGATCTCCGTGCAAAATGCGGACAGCTCACGCAAAAAGATCATCTCTATGCTAAATATCCCTAAAAAGTCTAAAATTACGGACTTTAAAACAAGCGATGCAGGCGTGATTGTCTGGCCATTTTACGAGTTTGAGGGCAAATTTATAACGACAATAATCGTTGAAAATATAAAAAAAGAAGATAGCGATCAAAAACTGATTAAGATGCTTGAGCTTAAGCATCCGTTTTACTCAACGCTCCAAGCTCGAAGAAAAGGGGCTAAAGACGCCATAGACGTGAAATACGTGCTAAATTTCAAAGATGCAAAGCTGGTAAAATCGTTTCAAAACCGCCCTTAAAACTTTATTTTAAATAAATTTCATTAAAATGGCGTAATCAAAAAAAAGGATCATCTTTGCACAATCTAAAAACCATAAACGTCGCTCACTCGCCGGACGCTGACGATATTTTCATGTATGCCGCGGTCAAATTTGGCTGGGTTAGCAGTAAAAATTTAGCCTTTACATCAAAGACGCTTGATATAGAGACACTAAACGAAGAGGCGCTAAAAGGCACTTATGAGGCAACGGCGATCAGCTTTGCACTCTATCCTAAAATTTGCGATGAATTTGCACTTTTACGCTGTGCCGTGAGCTTTGGCAACGGATATGGCCCAAAGCTTATCAAGCTAAAAGATAAGCAGCTAAAGCGAAATTTCAAGGTCGCACTATCTGGCAAAAACACGACAAATGCTCTGCTTTTTCGCATAGCCTACCCAGAGGCAAGGATCGTTTATAAAAATTTCTTAGAGATCGAAAATGCCGTGCTTAGCGGCGAGGTCGATGCTGGCGTGCTTATACATGAAAGTATCTTAAATTTCTCAGACCAGCTCTGCGTAGAGCGCGAAATTTGGGACATCTGGAGCGAGCTAAATGGCGAAAATTTACCGCTTCCACTTGGTGGCATGGCGCTTAGACGAAGCCTACCGATAACCGACGCGATAGAGTGCGAGAGAGTGCTTAGCGAGGCCGTTAGGATCGCTACTTCGCACAAGCCATTTTTATCTCACATGCTAATGGAGCGAAACCTCATCAGAGTTGGCAAAGAGGATCTTAAAACGTATCTAAATTTATATGCAAATGACGAGTCAATAAGCATGAATGAAACGCAGTTAAAAGCGCTAAATAAGCTCTATCAAATAGGCTACGACAAAGGCTTTTTTGAAAAAGCTATCGACGTAAATGACTACCTAATCCCAACTGAATACAACGAAGTAAGGTTTAGCTGATGCAAAGTACGCTTGTCTCACTTGGAGTTGAAACCTTTAAGATCGCCCTTTATATCAGCCTTCCCATGCTACTAAGCGGACTAATAGCTGGTCTTATCATCTCCATCTTTCAAGCGACCACGCAGATAAACGAAACCACGCTAAGCTTTGTGCCAAAAATTTTACTAGTCGTCGTTGTCATCATATTTTTGATGCCTTGGATGATCTCGATGATGGTTGAATTTACCACTCGTATGCTTGATTTTATACCGGAATTTATCCAGTGACGAGGCTTGTTGATTTTTCTAAATTTACCTCAGTTAGGATAGGCGGAGTGCATGAAATTTTCGAGATTGATAGCCTTGAAGATCTAAGCTCGCCTCACTTTTTAGGCTCTGTGATGATAGGCGGAGGCAACAACCTTCTTATCTCGCCAAATCCCCCAAAAATGGCAATGCTTGGCAAGAGCTTTGACTATATAAATTTAGAAATTTGTGATGAAAAAATTTGTCTTGAGATAGGTGCTGCGACAAAATCCGCTAAAATTTATAACTTCTGCAAGCAAAACAACATCGCGAACCTTGAGTTTTTAAAAAATATCCCAGGCACGCTTGGCGGACTTATAAAAATGAACGCTGGACTGCTTAAATTTAGCATAAGCGACAACCTCACGCATGTGCGTCTGGCCCGTGGCTGGGTAAGCAAAGAGGAGATAAAATTTAGCTACCGCCACAGCGGCATAGATGGGGCCATTTTGGGGGCTAAATTTGAGCTTTCTAGTGGCTTTGGTGCAAGCATATCTGAAGCTATAAGCGCAAAAAGGGCAAATCAACCAAAAGGAGCTAGCTTTGGCAGCTGCTTTGTAAATCCTGAAGGGCAATTTGCAGGGGCGTTGGTGGAGGCAGTTGGACTAAAGGGATACGCTATTGGCGGAGCGAAATTTAGCGAAGAGCACGCAAATTTTTTGATAAATTTTAACCACGCAAGCTTTGAAGACGCCACTAGCCTTATAAATTTGGCTAGAGCTAGAGTTTTAGAGAAATTTGGCGTAGAGCTTAAGACTGAAGTTTGCATTTTATAAGGATGATGATGAGTGAGTTTTTAAGCGAAGTTTTTACCCTTTCACTTTTGTTTATAGCTATCGGATTTTACGCCATTTATAGGGCTAAAAAGGCACAAAGCGAGCATGAGAAAAATGTGGCTGATTATGATAAAAACTTGCTAAATTTTGCCAAAATTTTAGGTGTAAAAGATCACATCGACTTAGTTAAATTTGATGAAATTTTGGCTGAGGCCTTAAAAGAAAAATTAATTTTTAAATTTAATAAATCTACCTCGCAAGAGGAATTTATCTCTTTTATAAAAGATGAAAATTTCAAAATCAAACCCCAAATTTCACAAAACAGTATCGATGAAGCTTTTTTAAATCTTTGCGCAAGCTCGCTTGTAGAGCCATTTAAGCTTGCGATACTAAAAAACGAAGATCAAATTTATGGATTTTTGTTTGAAAAAGAGCAGCTTTTTGCTCTTATTGATAGCGCTGCACTGCTTGGCGAAAATATTATAATTTGCGAGTAAATCAAGTAAAATTCATCTCTTTTTAGATAAAATCAAGCCAAATTTCAACTATAAGGTAAAAAATGGCAAAAGAAAAAGATAGTGACAAAAAGATAGCTATCCCAGAGAGCGAAGCGGACAAGAAAAAGGCGCTTGAGCTTGCGCTAAAGCAGATCGATAAAGCTTTTGGCAAAGGCACGCTTTTAAGACTTGGCGACAAAGAGGTTGAGGCTATCGAGTCGATACCGACTGGCTCGCTAGGGCTTGATCTGGCTCTTGGCATAGGCGGTGTCCCAAAAGGCAGGATCATCGAGATCTACGGACCAGAAAGCTCTGGTAAGACTACTCTCACACTTCACATCATCGCTGAAGCGCAAAAAGCTGGCGGAATTTGTGCGTTTGTCGATGCAGAGCACGCACTAGACGTAAAATATGCTTCAAATTTAGGCGTAAACACTGACAACCTTTACGTCTCTCAGCCAGACTTTGGCGAGCAGGCACTTGAGATCGTTGAGACACTTGCAAGAAGCGGAGCGATCGATCTTATCGTAGTTGATAGCGTCGCAGCTCTTACTCCAAAGAGCGAGATAGACGGCGATATGGGCGATCAGCACGTTGGCTTGCAAGCAAGGCTCATGAGCCAGGCGCTTAGAAAGCTAACTGGAATTTTAAGCAAGATGAAGACAACTGTTATCTTCATCAACCAAATTCGTATGAAGATCGGTATGATGGGATATGGCACGCCAGAGACTACAACTGGCGGTAATGCACTTAAATTTTACTCATCTGTAAGAATAGACGTAAGAAAGATAGCCACACTTAAACAAAACGACGAGCCTATCGGCAACCGCACAAAAGCAAAAGTCGTTAAAAACAAGGTCGCGCCTCCATTTAAAGTGGCTGAATTTGACATCATGTTTGGAGAGGGTGTGAGCAAAGAGGGCGAGATCATCGACTATGGCGTAAAGCTCGACATCATCGACAAATCAGGTGCGTGGTTTAGCTACAAGGCCGAAAAACTAGGCCAAGGCAGAGAAAATGCCAAAGCCTACTTAAAAGAGCACCCAGAAATTTCTGATGAGATAGTAGCGGCGATAAAAGGCTCAATGGGGATCGATCACCTAATAAGCAGCGGCGCAAAAGACGAAGACGACGACACAAACGAAGCAGGAGATGAATAATGGTATTTATTGAAGATGTAGAAGCTCACGAGGTTTTAGACAGCAGAGGCAACCCAACAGTTCGTGCGACAGTTAGACTAAGCGACGGCACCGAGGCAAGCGCGATCGTACCAAGTGGTGCAAGCACTGGCAAGCGTGAGGCGCTCGAGCTTCGCGACAAAGACGAGAGATATGCTGGCAAAGGCGTTTTAAAGGCTGTTTCAAATGTAAATGAAAAGATCGCAGAAGCAGTGATAGGACTTGATGCTTACAACCAAAAGGCAGTCGATGCGGAGATGCTTGAGCTTGATGGCACGCACAACTACTCAAATTTAGGCGCAAACGCAGTCCTTGGCGTATCTATGGCGGTAGCTCGCGCAGCTGCAAAGAGCCTAAATATCCCGCTTTATCGCTACCTTGGCGGTGCAAACGCTAGCATCTTGCCAGTGCCGATGTTTAACATCATAAACGGCGGCGCACACGCAAATAATAGCGTTGATTTTCAAGAATTTATGATCATGCCATTTGGCTTTAGCACATTTAGCGAGGCACTAAGAGCTGCGACTGAAATTTATCACAAGCTAAAATCTATCCTAAATGCAGCCGGACACAGCACAGCTGTCGGCGATGAGGGCGGCTTTGCTCCAAATTTAAAAGACAACGAGGAGCCGCTAAAGCTCATCTCACAAGCCGTAAAAGAGGCTGGATATGAGCTAGGCAGCCAGATAAAACTTGCCCTTGACGTCGCTTCAAGCGAGCTTTATAAAGATGGCAAATACGAGCTTGAGGGCAAGAAATTTAGCAGCGACGAACTCATTAGCTACTACGAAAAACTTTGTGAAAAATATCCGATATTCTCTATCGAAGATGGCCTTAGCGAGGATGACTGGAGCGGCTGGGCTGAGCTTACAAAAAGGCTTGGTAGCAAAGTGCAGCTAGTTGGCGACGACCTTTTTGTTACAAATGAGAAAATTTTACGCGAAGGCATCGAGAAAAAGATCGCAAATGCGATCCTAATCAAGCCAAATCAAATAGGCTCCGTCACTCAAACTATGCAAACTGTCCGCCTTGCTCAAAGAAATGGCTACCGCTGCATAATGAGCCACAGAAGCGGCGAGAGCGAAGATGCGTTTATCGCTGACTTTGCAGTCGCACTAAACACTGGCGAGATAAAGACAGGTGCCACTTCAAGAAGCGAGCGCAACGCGAAATACAACCGCTTGCTCGAGATCGAGCTTGAGGCGGGTGAGTTTTTAGGGGATAATATTTGAGCGAAATTTTAGATGAATATGGCAAAGAAGATGGCATATTTCATAAAATCGTAAAATTTGTTCGGCCGACATTACGCTACGTCATAGCCACCATTTGCGTGGCTATGTTTGCCTTTTACGTGGGCAACATGATGTTTGGCAAACGCTCACTTGACGTGATGCTAAGCCTTCAGAGCAAAAAAGAGAGGCTTAGCGAAGACGTGGAAATTTTAAAAAAGATGAATGCACGTCTGCAAAAAGATTATTTTGAATTGCAAGGCCTTGAGCCAGACTCTAATAAAAAGTAGGAACGATGAAGAAAATTTGGTTAGTTTTATCTATCATGATTGCGAGCTTATGCGCCAGAGAAAACCCATTTATACCTATTAGCGAGCTAAACACAAGCGTTATGACGACAAACGTCGTAGAAAAATATGACAGCTTCAACTCGCTCTCGTTTAAATTTCCAAGCGACGCAGCGCTTTTGATGGATGTCACCATAAGATACAGAGCAAATGACGGCAGCATAAAAGAAAAAAGACTAACCGATATAAACAAAACTATCGACTGGAACGATGAATTTGCCATAAGTAAGATGAAAAATCCAGAACCAGTCGCAGCCAAAAAACTAGACGTCTCAGTCACGATGGCAGAGGTGCCACAAAAGGTTAGCACGCCAGTCATAATAGAAAAAAATGAGACTAAAATTCCAAACAAAGATAGAAACAAAACCTCAGATGTGCCAACTCCAAACGTCGTAGTGATCGACCTTGGCACAAAAAAAGCAAAAGAGCCAGCTAAGCCTGAGCAAAAGGTAGTCGAAGTAAAGATCGAGCCAGCCTCAAAGCCTATTCAAGAGATAAAAAGCAGCGAAAAAGAGATTAAATTCTTAGGATTTGTGAGCTTTTTAACACATGAAAAAGAGCTAAATATCGTCACAAAAGCTAAAAATTTAAAGCACTTTGCTTACGAGAAAAACAAGATCGTGCTTGACTTTGCAAAACCTCCAAGAAGCTTTAAAACTAGAAATTTAAAGCTTGAAAACGAGACATTTAAAAACGTCATAATCGGCTGGCATGATAAGTATTTCAGAGTGGTTTTAGAGCTTGACAAGATGCATAAATATAAGCTTGAAACCGCTGAAAATGGATATGTGCTTAAGCTTTTATAGTTTTTGATATTTGTAATTTAAGCCTGCTATTTTAAATTTCTCTTGGTTGCAACCAAAAAAGGCTTAAACTAGCTCAAGAAGCTTTTAGGCACACTAGCTTAAATACCTCGTGAATTTACACGCACTTTGATAGTGACAAGCTAAAACTAGCCACAAAAGTGGCTGAGGATCTGGCGAACTAGGGCACTAAAAGCAAACTATCAATAGTAAATTTAACCCATGCAAATTTAAAACACTAAATTTAACTATGAAACTATATAAATACGCGAGAATTTTTAGCTTGCAAGCAGCCCAAAAGCTTAC
>NZ_POYR01000001.1:0-5403 GCF_002912425.1 Campylobacter concisus | reverse complement strand
GATTGACTAATAGTTTAACAATTGTAAATTAAAAGAACAACGATAAGAAAAAGGCTTTATTAACGTTGAAGTTAAAGGTGGTTTCTCGTTTCGTGAGCTGGAATTATATATGAGGGATGCTTAAATGCAGATTAAAAAATGGTAACTTTTTTAAAAAATAAAAACTATAAAATTTTAATCAAATTTAACTATTTTCTTTTATGGATGCAAAGCCGCTTTCTTTTTCTATAGTAATGATTGTTTGATTACCGCGTTTATCAGTTATTGTTATACTGCAATCTTTTTTAAGAAGTCTATCGTATGGTCGCTTTATACCACCACCAACTGTGCTTATTGACCACATCGGTCGTCCCATTTCATCAAAAGCAATTTTTTTCTTAGCATTTCCTTTTACACATCCACCAGATAGGGTTACATCTGTTATACCAAATCTTTTTTCTATATTTAGCTCTTTGTTTATCTTTTTGCAGTCACCACCTGACATACCGCTCCAGCCAGCTGTTAATAACTTTCCAGTCTTGTAAATATCACTTGCAAATTCATCTTGCGAATTTGGATTTCCGGTCATACTTTTATCATAATAAACACTATATTTCCAAGTTTGCTCATTATTTTTATCGACCGAACAGCCATCTACTTTATCTTTTGCAAAAGCTATCGTCCAGCGCTGTTTTGCCCATCCTTTTTCGGTAATAGAATACTTATCATCCTGCATAGCGAGGTGTTGAGTGTATCTTATATGAGTTAGGATCTGATTTGCAGCTTCTCTTGAGGCATTTCTATTTAGTTTTGGGATCATAATGGCAGCTAAAATTCCAACAACAACAATAACAAAAATAAGCTCTATCATTGTAAAAGCTCTTTTTTTCATAGTTTATCGTTCCTTGATATTGAAATTTGCAACTACTTTTCCCATTTTTTCTATACTAAATTTTGATTTTTCATCTAAATCGGCACTTGCTAATAAATTTTTAGAGTAGCTTTTTGTTTTTATGCCATAAAATTTAAGCCTAAGAGCAAGTCTTGTATCTTCGGTCGCTATATCTTGCACTCCAGCCTCTTTTAGCTTATCTGCTAGCTCTTTTGCTACATCAAATTTATAAGTGAGATGTTTTGTAGGATCGTTTAAAAAGAGGTAAAAAATTTGATTAAAGATGATCGCTGACCAGTTAAATACCAAAAAAAGCATCACTAAGCCAGTGCAAATTTTGTGTCCTTTTCTAAATTTTGGCAGTCTCACGCGATAAGAGTTGAAAAAAACTCTTACCATAAGTGGCGTTGCGATCACGCAAAATGGCAAGAACTGCTCAAGCTCTAGCCTTTGGCGCACAGAGACTATCATGCAAAAGCAAAATGAGCAAATGGCGATAAACCACAAAAGATCCTTCTTTTCCTTAACCCAAATTCTATAAATCGTATATACAAAAAAGATAAAGACAAATGGCGAAAATACAGCAGCAAATATGCCAAAAGTATCGATAAAGTGCCCGCTTGGTCTGCCATTTGTTTCAAAGCCAAAAAAGTAAAGTGTCAGCAAAAACAAAATGGCACTAAGCCATGCAAGTGGCGGCTTTCTTTTATAAAGTGCAAATATAAAAAATCCTGCATAAAATATCAAAAAATGGCCATCTATGAAAAAGGCTAGGCAGAAAAAGAGACTAAATAAAATTTTCTTTTTAATATGAAAAAGATATATGCACAAAAGCGCTAAAGTGATGCAAATTCCAGCGTTATTTATGATAAGGGCTGAAGCTAGCGTGCCAGGAAGTAGCACAAAAAGTAGGACCGCTATGATCCTGTCAAACTCAAGCTTTATATAAAATTTACTCACCTTATACATCAAAGCTACGCTTGCAATGTGAAAAAAGATCATCACGCCTCGCACAGCAAGGTCATTTTGACCAAAAAAATGGGCGCTTAGTTTTAAGATATAGCCAAGAAGGCTGTGCTTTTGAAAGAAAATTTCAGCCTCGTTGTAGCTTATGCTAAGAGAATTTGCCGCATAAAGTAGAAATACAAAATCAATCAAACATATCAAAAATACGCTAAAAGCAATGTGTCTGCTAGCAAATTCTCTAACTCTTTCTAACAAATCGCGCCCTTAAATATGTATATCCCAGAAAAACTCAACCCAGTCATGAGCCTCTTTTACCTTAAATTCAGGCAAAAGCAGAGCCTTCTCTTTATAAAATACAGTAGCTATCTTTATATCTAAATTTGGATAGCGTTTAAGCAGCTCTCTTTTTATCTCGACCATGCTCTCACCGCTATCGATGATGTCATCAACAAGCAAAATTTTAGTGTATCTGCTAAGATCTGGCACATTAAAAATTTGTATCGTATCAAGCTTGTTTGTATCCTCGTAGTGGATAGAATTTAATGTAAATAAATTTCTATTTTCAAGCGCAACGGCTAGCGAGTGGCCAAGCGTTAGACCGCCTCTTGCCACAGCTAGTATCACCTCTGGATCAAACTCATCTTTTATCTGTTTTGCCATCCTTTTGGCATCAACGGCAAATTCATCGTAGCTATAAAATATCATCTTTAATCCTTATCAATGCACTAAAAATACGATAAAACTAATGAGCGCTAGCACAACTACACCTAAATTTATATCGCTAAATTCTCTCTTTATGAGCTTAACTATGACGTATGACATAAAGCCAAATGCAAGGCCGTTTGTGATCGAGTAAGTAAGCGGTATGAGCACAACTATGAAAAATGTCGCAACGGCGATGGCTGGATCTTTGAAATTTATACTAGCAAGCTCAGCAAACATAAGCACGCCAACCATTACAAGGATCGGATAGATGGCATTGCCAGGGATCGCTTTAAAAAGTGGCAACATAAATAGTGTAAGTATAAATAAAAGCCCACAAAATACAGCTGTTAAACCAGTCCTACCGCCCTCTTCTACGCCGCTAGCGCTTTCTACAAACGATGTGGTCGTACTTACACCTACAAGCGAGCCAGCTGCAGTAGCAACAGCGTCAGCTTCAAGAGTTTTTTCAAGTTTTACGACGCCATCTTTTTTGTTTTCGTCAAATATCCCAGCCCTCGTGCCAACTCCAGCTAGCGTGCCTATCGAGTCAAAAAGATCAGTCACAAAAAACGTGATAATAACTGGTAGTAAGGCTAGGCTAAACGCACCTTTTATATCAAGCTCTAAAAATATCGGTGAGATAGAGGCTGGAGTTGAGAAAATTTCTGTTGGATGAGGAGCGATGCCAAGCACCCAAGCTATCACTGAAGTAGCAAGCACAGCTAGGATAAATGCGCCCTTTATCTTCCACGCCCAAAAGCAAATAACCAAAAATAGCCCCAAAACGCCAAGAAGCACGTTTGGATCTTTGAAATTTCCTATGCCAACCAAAACCGCATCGTTATTTACGATAAAGCCCATTTGCTGAAACGCGACAAAGCTAATAAACGTGCCTATGCCAGCACTTATCGCTCTTCTTAGATCAAGTGGGATGGATCTTATTATCCACATTCTAAAATTTGTAAAAGATAAGACAACAAATATCACGCCGCTTAAGAAAACAACACCAAGAGCCGTTTGCCAAGGCACTTTCATACCGATGCAAAGACCAAATGTAAAATAAGCGTTAAGCCCCATGCCAACGCTCATCGCAACTGGCGTGTTCGCCCAAAGACCATTTAATACAGTAGAAAATATGGTAATTAGCGCAGTTGCAGTGATTAATGCCTCATAAGGCATGCCAGTTTTGCTCATAATGATCGCATTTACCGGCACGATATACATCATCGCCAAAAATGTCGTAAGTCCCGCTCCAAATTCCTGCTTCACACTCGTTTTGTTTTGTGCTAAGTCAAAAAATTTCACCCCAAGCTCCTTTAGTAAATTTTAAGTTCGTTATATAAGCTATCACGCTCAACCGGCGTAAAACCAGATGTTTTTATGAGATCGCAAAATGTCTTTAGTGTGACGCCATTTGCGCTGTTTGCGCCGGCTGCACTTTGGATACTCTCTTTTTCTATCGTGCCATCAAGATCATCAGCGCCAAATTCCTGAGCGATCATCGCTAAATTTAGAGTCGAAGTGGCCCAGTAAGCTTTAATGTGTGGGACGTTATCAAGCACCAAGCGAGATATCGCCATAGTCTTTAAAATTTCAGCAGATCCTAGAAATTTAACATCTTTTAAGTAGTTATTTTCTCTTTGATAGACAAGCGGGATAAATGCGTTAAATCCGCCAGTTTCATCCTGCAAGTCCCTGATCCTTAGCATGTGATCGATCCTATTTTCACGGCTTTCTATGTGGCCAAAAAGCATTGTTGCATTGCTTTGTCTGCCTTTATCGTGCCACATTTTGTGAATTTTGAGCCAATTCTCACTACTCACCTTGCCTTTGCAAATTTTAGCCCTGACCTCTTCGTCAAAAATTTCAGCCCCACCCCCTGGCATGCTATCAACGCCATATTCGAGCATCTTTTCTATCACCTCATCGTAGCTTAAGCCGTAATGCCTTGATAAAAAATCAATCTCAGCCGCCGTCATCGCCTTTACATGAAGCTCTGGATGAGCTGCCTTTATCTTTTTAAAAATTTCTAAATACCACTGCCAACCGCTAGTTGCGTTGTGGGCGGAGACGATGTGTATCTCTTTTACACCGTGACTCACGCTCTCATCAACGATCTTTAAAATTTCTTCGTGGCTCATTAGGTATGGATTTGGATTTTTTCTGTGGGCTGAAAATGCGCAAAATTTACAGATGTCAGCACAGATATTTGTTGGATTGATATGGCGATTTACGTTAAAAAAGACCTTGTTGCCGTGCAGTTTTCTGCGCTTTTTGTCGGCAAATTTAGCCAAGGTAAAAAGATCAAGCTCATAAAGCGAAAAAGCCTCATGCTTACTTAATCTCTCGCCACTTTCTAGTTTTTGTAATAGATTCATTATTTATATCGTCCTAAAGCTGAACTTAAGGCTTTATTATAAGCAAATAAAGCTTTGTTTTTGCAAAAATTATGTAACATTTGCCAAGATATTTTTAACAATGGAAACACTAAATGCTAGCTGATAAAAGTGCCAAAAATAGCGATAATTATTCAAAGATCAAAGATAAATTTCTTGATTTTAAGGCAAATTTGCCAAAACATTTTCAAAAAAATCAAGGCAGAAATTTCACAAATTTCTTAGCCAAAGAGTATGATGATTTTATAAAATCTTATTTAAATGAAACTATGCGAGAATTTTTTGATGAGTTTGTGCCACAAAACGACAGCTTTGCTTTTAGCGTTCTAGCCACTGGCAAATACGCTCAAACGCTACTTAGCGCAAATAGCGAGCTTGAAATTTTACTAGTTTATAAAAATTTAAAGGGCTATAATATAAAAAATTTCTTAAAAGAATTTTCTGAAATTTTAGATAGCTCTGGCA